>NZ_JBXBAV010000017.1:0-58568 GCF_056783245.1 Flavobacterium sp. TC780
TTACGTATTGCTAAGGTTAATACATGCTCCTGTTGTTAGGGAGGCAGCACCTTTTTTCTATGTCAGCTCAGGACGATTCAAATATCCTCTTGCTAAACCAGAACCTCCAATATGAAGTTCTCCTATAACTCCTATTGGAACTATATTTTTAGATTCATCAAAAATTAAACAACTCAAGGTAGGTATAGGTCGTCCTATATTTGATTGCTCTGAATTTATTTCTTCTCTGCCAATTTCTTTATAAGTAACATGAACTGTAGTTTCTGGTAATCCCGTACATGTTTACCAATTTTGTTTCAGAGTACCTATTGAACCAATCAGATAGCATAAAAGGATTTAAAGCTTCGCCTCCAAAAATTATATATCTTAATTTAAAATTTCTCTTTTTGCTAAATCGGTCACATTCTATAAAATTATAAAAGGCTGAAGGAGTCTGATTTAATACAGTTACTGATTCATTACATACTAATTCTAAAAATTCAAGCGTGTTTTGAGCTAAGGTTTTCGGAATTACTATTAACTTTCCTCCAAATAGTAGTGCACCATACATTTCCCATACAGAAAAGTCAAAACTATAAGAATGAAACATCGTCCAAACATCTTTATCATTAAAATCGAATAAAGGTTTATCTGTAAAAAATAATCTTACCACATTTTTATGCTCCAATAGCGCTCCTTTAGGATTACCTGTTGTCCCTGAAGTATAAATTACATAGGCTAAATTGTTTGGTTTTACTTTCTTATCTAAATTAATCGTTGAATATTTGTTTTTTCCTGAACGAAATCTATTCAACTCATAATCATCAATTATAACTTTACAATTACTATCTTTTTCAATATAATCCTGTCTGCTCTCTGGATAACCTGGGTCTATTGGCACATAAGCTCCTCCTGATTTTAGAACAGCTAAGATTGAAATGATTAATTGCTCACTTCTTTCCAATTTTATACCTAATAAATCATCTGGCTGAATATCATATTGCTCTCTTAAATAACGGCCTAACTGATTGGCCTGCTCATTAAGCTCTTTATAAGTAAGTGCTCTCTCATTAAAAGCAACTGCAATATTATTAGGTGTTTTTTCTACCTGTTCCTCAAATAGATCTATTATTGTCTTATCATTAGGATAGTCAACTATAGTATCATTAAAATCAACTAAAAGATGATTCTTTTCTTCACCACTTAAATAATCAACTTGCTGAATCTTAGCCTCTGGTTGCTCCATCATTACACTAAGCAGCTGCTCAAAATGGGTAAACATTTTTTCTATAAATGAAGCCTCGTAAATATCTGTATTGTATTCAATTCCTAACATAAGGCCATCCGTTTCCATAAAAGCAAAAATCAAATCGAATTGTGCCGTTTTATGGATTACTTCCTGCTCATTAATCTCCAGTCCTAACAATTTATCATTCTCAAAATTATTAAGCTTAGACTGGCTCTGCAACACAACCATAATATCAAATAAAGCTGATCTGCTACTATCTCTTTTTATCTCCAGTTTGTCTACTAATTCATCAAACGGATATCCCTGATGTTCATAACCACCTAAGATTATCTCTTTTTCATGACGCAATAGATCTAAGAAATTGAAATCTTTATCCATTTGCGTACGCAAAGCCAAAGTGTTCAAATAAAGTCCAATTTGATTTTCTAAATCAGAATGTTCTCTTCCCGCTATAGGTGAGCCAATAACGATATCTTGCTGTCCAGTATACCTGTTCAATAAAGCATTTATTCCTGCCATCAATGCCATAAATAATGTGACATCCTGCTTTTTAGAAAAAGCTTTTAATTTTTCTGTAAATCCTTCAGGAAACTGATAGCTTAAATATGCCCCATTATACGTTTTTACCAAAGGACGCTTTTTAAATCCTGGCAACTCAATTATAGGAAGTGAACCTGAAAATTGATTCAACCAATATGTTTCTGACGTTTTATAGTGCTCTTGTTGTGCTTCCTGATTTAACCATTCTGCGTAATCCTTATATTGAATTCTTAATTCAGGTAAGTTTACTTCTTTCGACTGAATCAGTGAATTATAAATCGTTACCATTTCTCTGAATAATACAACAGATGACCAGCCATCTCCTATGATATGGTGCATTGCCATAAAGAAAGTATATTCCTGATCTCCCGATTTAATAAGCGAAACACGAAGTAAAGGGGCTTGCTCCAAATTAAAAGCAATCGAATTTTCTTTAGAAAGAAAAGCAGCGACAGCCTTTTCTTTTTCATTACTTAAACTTAAATCAACATAATTAAGACCAAAATCCAAATCATCCATTGAAGTAATGAACTGACGTACCTCACCTGTTTCATTTAATTTAAAAGAAGTACGCAACACTTCATGTCTGTTGATTAAGAAAAGAAAAGACTCTTCTAATTTTGACACATCTAAATCTCCGTTAAATTGAAGTGGCATTGATAAATTATAAGCTAAAGAAGCATCTCCAACCTGACTTTGTACCCAAAATCTGTACTGTGAAGCTGTTAAAGGATAAGAATTTAATACTGGAGATTTCTCAATAGGTATGTATTGTTTATCTTTTAATTGTTTAGATAAAGCTGCTATTGTTGGATTCTCGAAGAATGTTTTTACGGAAGTATTTAATCCTAATTCTTTTTTAATCCTGTTAATTGCTCTAACTGCTAGCAAGCTATGTCCTCCTAAATCGAAGAAATTATCTGTTACTCCAATTCTATCAATTTTTAAGACTTCTTGCCAAACAACTGCTAACTTTTCTTCTGTCTCATTCTGTGGTGCAACATACTCTTTTGCAGCTAAATTCTCCAATTGGACAGCTGGCAATCTATTTTTATCAATTTTACCATTTTTAGTCAACGGAAAACTTGACATATGTATAAAAGCTGACGGAATCATATATTTAGGAAGTTTTTTTACAAGCTCTTCTTCCATCAAAACCTTATCCAATTCTAAATCAGAAACATAATACAGTACTATGATTTGCTTATCTGTATGAGCAATTGCTTTTACGCTTTTAACTCCTTTAATATCAGCTGCAATGTTTTCTATCGCATCTAATTCTATTCTATGTCCTAATATCTTAACCTGATTGTCATTTCTGCCAATAAACTCCATCGTTCCATTAGGCATAAATCTTCCAAGATCTCCTGTTTTGTATATTCTTTCCTGATTTGTAATCCCTTCTATTGGTCCCTTTAGAAAAGCTTCTTTTGTGCGTTTCTCATCATTAAAATAACCTCTTCCTACGCAAGGACTTGCCAGATAGATCTCTCCTTTAACTCCTACAGGAACTCTTTGCTTATTTTCATCTAAAATATGAATTTCAAAATTTTGTATCGTCTGTTTCAATACGGGAACCGAATAGCTTTTAGGAACGTCATGCATGATAAAATGCGACATATCATCTGAAACCTCTGTAGCTCCATACGTATTTACAATTGGTATTTTTGAATAAGCTTCCAACCATCTTTTTACCATCCCTTTTGTTAAGGTCTCGGCATTTAAGATTAATATATTTAACGCTAGTTCTATTTTTTCTTCTTCACTTTCGATATAATTAAGCATTTCTAAAAGGTAAGAAGGTACTAGTTCTAATAGTGTGACTTTATCTTTCGCTATTCTCGTTACAAATTCATTAATCTCGAGAATAGTATCTTCATCATATATAATACTGGTACCTCCGGCTACTAATGGTGCAAAAAATTGCCAAACAGAAATATCAAAAGTATGAGGTGCATTTTGAGCAACAATACTATTTTTATCTATACCCATTTCTGTGATCTTAGACATAATATGATTTAGCATTCCATAGTGCTCAATCATGGCTCCTTTTGGCCTGCCAGTTGATCCACTGGTATAAATTACATATGAAAGATCTTCTGCTCCTATTGTTACATCTAATGGTGCATTAGATAAACCTTTTAGTAATTCGCTACTACCATTTAAATCAATAACTGCAATGTCAATAGATAATCCTTTCAATTGATCTATAACATTCTGATCATCTGTAATTATAGCTTTAAGATTCGAATTTTCGATAATATGCTGAAGCGCATCATCACCCAAGTTTGTAGCAACAGGAACATAAGCACTTCCTGCTTTCCAAACAGAGAGGATCCCACTTACCATATTGATCGATCTAGATAGCATTATACCGAAAAGATCATCTTTTCCAGCTGCAAATTGATCCTGGATGTATCGTGCTAATCTATTAGTCTGTTGATTTAGTTCCTTATACGTTATTGTTTGGGCATTGCTTAAAATTGCAACTTTATCACCTTGATTTTCACACTGCTCCGTAAGTAATTCAATAACATTTTTATCTAATAAGAAATTCGTCTCAGGCAAATTTATCTGACTTAAAACATGTAGTTCCTTATTTCCTCTGAACTCTATATTACTTATAGGTTCATATAAATTTTGAAGTGTTTCATTCAATAATTTATTAAAATTTTCTCCAAAAATATAAAGCAAATCAGCATCTATAATTTCTCCTTTACAGCGTATTTCTAGCGATGGAGTTGTGCTTTTAAAATCAAAAACAAACAGTGTTTTAACAATATCAAGGATATCGTTGTTTATTCCGTCTATAGTTATTCCAAATGAAATTTTATTTTTAAAGTCTTCAAAGTTTAAAAAAGAATCGTCAAAAATATCCAGTTCAAAGCTATTTTCAATCGATTCTAACAAAGAGCTTTTACTGGTTGAAAAATGGCTTTTAAAATTTTCAGATTTATCCAATTGATGCTGTAAAACAAAAAGCTGATTACTACTTTCTGCATACTCATCAAACTGTGATAAAGGTGAAATAAAAAAAGATGTTTCTTCATATTTATGAAGTAAAACACTTAAAACACAGCAATAAAAGTTATAAATCAAAATATCTGATCCATTACAGATTTCTTTTATTTTTTGTACATCCTTTATCTCTAACTGTAATTTAACATGAGAGTTACCTTCTTCATTTTTTATATGAATTCCTTCAAAAAACGGATTTGAATCAGTATTTTGATTGTCGTTTAAAAAACGATTTAAAAACTCTTCTGTTTTAGCTTTATTAAGACTCAATACTTTCATAACTTGCTGTAGTTTTTTTGATTTTAGACATTACTTCTTTAAAACATTGTTTTAAGACATCAACGATTTCATCTAATTGTTCTTCATTAATTACCAACGGTGGTGTAATTTGAAGGTGATCTCCTAGAGTTCCATCGACAGAACCTCTTCCAGGATATAAAACGACCCCTTTTTGAATAGCCATCTCGCCTATCATTTTTGAAATAGCCATAGATGCAGGAAATGGTTCTTTTGTATATTTATTTTGTACGATTTCAACACCGCACAACAGTCCAACACCACGAATATCTCCTACAATGTCAAACTCATTTAATACTTTTAGTTTTTCACGAAACAGAGTACCCATTTTCTCAGCATTACCAATAACATTTTCTCTTTCTAAAATATCCATTACTTTATTTCCTACAGCACAACCAACTGGATTACAGGCAAAAGTATAGCCTCCTAAAAATGTTGTTTTTGTGTCTACAAATGCTTGAGTTACATAAGACGAAGCAATTACTGCTGATAAAGGAAAATAACCTCCGCTCATCCCTTTTCCTGCTGCAATTATATCTGGTACTACGCCAAAGTTGTCCATACCGAAATTTCTTCCAGTTCTTCCAAAACCTGTCAATATCTCGTCTGTAATAAATAAGATTCCATATTTTTTACATATTCTTGAGATTCCTTTAAAATAATTTGCAGGAGGTGGAACTGCTCCCATAGCTGAGGCAATAACTGGTTCTGCTACAAATGCAGCTATTGATTCTGGACCTTCTTCAACAATAGTTGTTTCAAATTCCATAAGTAAACTTTGTACAAACTCTTCTTCATTTAAGCCATCAGGTCTTCTGTAATTATAAGCTGGAGAAATATGTGGGAAATTATTAAGCCATTGACTATAAAGCTCTCGTCTTATCTTCATTCCTCCAATATCAAGCATAAAAACAGAATTACCATGGTACGTATTCCATCTCGAAATAACTTTGTAACGATTAAATTCGCCTCTTATCTGATGGAATTGTAATGCCATTTTAACTGCACTCTCTACTGCTTCTGTCCCACTCATAACTGTCCAAGCTTTACTAAATCCTGGAGGTGCAAAAGACACTAAACGATCTAAATAATTTTCTACTACTTCTGAACTAAAAGCATGAGTTGGTAAAACAGATATTTTAGAAACCTGCTGGTGAATTACATCTGCTATTTCGCTTCGGCCATGCCCTATATTTGAAACTGATGAGGCTCCTGATGAACCATCTAAATATCTTTTGCCATTCTGGTCGTATATATATACTCCTTTACCGTAATCAATTTTAGGATAAACTTTGTTCATATCTGGGCATACTGCCATAGATTGTATTAATGACTTAATCATGATTTTTTAATTTAATGGTTAATTAATTGTATGTATTTAATAGATAGACTGGATTTTACTAGAAGTTTTCTTCGAGTAAAACTTTATTTTCATTTGGTAGTTTTTTACTCTGGAAATCAAAACTAATATTGTCAATATTGAACTGGCTGAACTCTTCTGGGTTCTCTAGTAGCTGATTGATAATAATGTTAAATCTTTCTATGAAAAGCATGATGTGACTCTTATCATACATCTGATTATTGTATATCAGAACACAATTAATCTCAGATTCATTTTCATAAAAATTGAATGACATATCGTGCACACTACTAACACTTTCTGTAAAAATGATATTTGAAGCAAATTCCTTTTCATTTTCTAAATACTGAAGGCTGTCAAGAGTCTGATTTTTAAAATAATTACATTTTATGTTGCATGTCGTTTCTTCGTTATTTTCATAAAAAGCATTCACCGCTTTTTCTGCCATCTGAAAATCTGCAAAGAGGGTCGTTTTTATTTCTTCTACCTCTCTATTTAACCTATCGTATATATCCTGTAGTAATTCTTTATTACTGATACTGCTAGCAACAGGCAAATCAAGTTTATGCCATTCATTAGGCTTTTCTTCAGGAAACGAAACTCCTAACACTACTAAATCATTATCAATATATTTTCGAATTGTAATTTTTAATAAGAATAATAAAGATGTAAAAAGGTTCCCGTTGTTAGCAATTGAGAATTTTTCTAACCTTTCTTTTAGTTCTTTCTTTATAGTAAATTGAAACTGAGATCCTGATGTTTCTAGTTTTTTAGAAACTGGTTTTTCAAAAGGAAATGCAACTGCTGGAAATACATTTTGAAATACATTTTTCCAATAACAAGACATTGCCATTTCTTTTTTCTCATTTTCCGAAAGGAACTCTATCGACAGTAATTTTGTTTCTGGTTTGGCTATTAATTCCGAAACCAATTTTTCAAAATGTATAAATATTTTCTCTATAAAAGATTTATCATAAATATCTGTGTTATAATTTATCTCTAGATACAAGGCTTCATTATCTGAAAATCGGAATGATAGATCAAACTGTGATGTTTTACGGCTTGATTCATAAGGTGCGATATATAAATCTACCAGTTTTTCTTCTTCAAACTTATTTAGTTTTGTCTGATTATGTAAAACCACCAATATATCAAACAACAATGATTTACTTGTATCTCTTTTCAGATGTAGTTTATCAATCAATTCATCAAATGGATAAACTTGGTGTTCATAAGCTCCCAAAATGACATTCTTTTCATGATCCAGTAATTCTAAGAAATTGTATTCTTTGTTTATTTTAGTTCTTAAAGCTAAAGTGTTCAGATAAAGACCAATTTGATTTTCTAAATCAGGGTGTTCTCTTCCTGCTACGGGAGTTCCAACAATGATATCATCCTGACCTGTATATCTGCTCAACAGCGTATTAATTCCTGCTGTTAAAACCATAAATAATGAAACATTATGCTGATTAGAAAATTCATTCAATCGCTCTGAAAATATTTCTGAAAACTGATAACCTAAATTATCTCCGTTATACGTTTTTAACAAAGGTCTCTTTTTGGCACCTGGCAATTCAATTGTAGGAAGTGTTCCAGAAAATTGATTTAACCAATATTGTTCTGAAATTTTGTAACCTTCTTTTTGAACTTCAGCATTCAGCCATGCTGCATAATCTTTATATTGAATTCTCAGCTCTGGCAATTCTACTTTTCTATCCTGAACAAAAGAATTATAAATAGACACAACTTCACCTACTAACAATTCTGAAGACCAGCCATCACCAATAATATGATGCATCGATATAAAGAATACAAACTTACCTTCTGCAACCTTGATTAATGAAGCACGAACTAGAGGTGCTTTTTCTAAATCAAATCGAACCGCATTTTCTTTCAGAACATAAGCTGCAACATCATCTTCAGTTGATTCGTTAAAACTTAAATCTGTATAATTAATGCTAAAATCTAGATCTTCTGTTGGTGTTATAAATTGTCTTAATTCTTCTTCTTCATTTAACTTAAAAGATGTTCTTAAGCTCTCATGTCTATCCATAAGAAAAGTAAAAGACTCTTTAAACTTTGGAATCACTAAATCTCCCTCAAGTCTAAATACGGTTAACATATTATAAGCCAACGATGCGTCTTCAAATTGGCTTATTAACCAAAACTTATATTGTGAAGCAGTTACTGGATAAGATTCAGATTCCATTACTTTTTCAATAAAATACGATTCTGCTTTTTTATCTTTTAATTGCTCTGATAAAGCATCTATCGTTGGATTTTCAAAGAATGTCTTTACAGATATATTTAACCCTAATTCTTTCTTAATCTGATTAATAATCCTAACTACCAATAAGCTGTGTCCTCCTAAATTAAAGAAATTGTCTGTTATCCCTATTGTATCTACTTTCAGTATTTCCTGCCAGATTTGGGCTAATTTTTCTTCCGTTTTATTTCTTGGCGCTACATATTCTTTTCTGATAATATCTTGATCAGATATATTAGGTAATGCTTTCTTGTTTATTTTCCCATTAGAAGTTAATGGTAGACTCTCCAATTCTACATAGTAAGACGGAACCATATATTCTGGTAGTACTGTAGAAAGATGAGACTGAATTTCTTTTTTATCCAGATGTGTTTCTGAAACATAATAAGCCACTAAAGTCTTTTCTTCGTTTTTTTGTTTTACAACAACTATTGATTGACTTATACCTGGTATCAAGAAAGTTTTCTTCCTATCTCTCCTAATTCTATTCGGTGTCCTCTTATTTTTACCTGATCATCAAATCGTCCTATATATTCTATATTTCCATTTGGACATTGAACTACTTTATCTCCTGTTTTGTAAAGCTTTGAATCGGTTTTATTAAGTAAGGTATCGGCAACAAATTGCTCTTCTGTCAATTTTAAATTATTCAGATAACCATTTGATACTCCATCTCCTCCAATTACTAATTCTCCTTCGACTCCTATAGGACAAAGCAAAAAGTTTTTATCGACAACAAATAAACTTGTATTTGAAAAAGGTCGCCCAATAGGAATGCGGACATATGAATTATCTAAATCAACTACATGAAGTAATTTTCCAATAGTTGTTTCTGTAGGTCCGTAATGATTAACAATAGTTATTTCTGGTTTTTCGGATTTAATTTTCTCTACAACATCAACTGTCAGTTCTTCTCCTCCAAAAATAATCATCTTGTTAGGTGACTGCCCTTTTATGTTTAATGACTTCCAATAACTCGGTACAATTTTTATACAATCGATAGAATTATTATCAAAATATTCTTCAATGTAATTTACATCTCTTAAGCTGTCTTTTGAAAATAAATGCAGTGTCTTCCCTGTCAGTAAAGAGCCAAATAGAACGGTATTTCCTAAATCTGTAGCTATTGTAGACATCAAACCAAAAGAATCATTCTTTGCTAGTTGAATCTTTGATGATAAACCAAAAACATAATCATTTATATTTTTATGACTAACTAATACACCTTTCGGATTTCCTGTTGAACCCGAAGTATAAATTATATAGGCGTTGTCTAAAATTTCTGCCTTTTTATAAGTGATTCCTGAAACGTTTTGAATTACTTCCAACTCGTCCAACACTATTAAATCAATAACTGTATTTTTGAAAATTGTAGAATCATTACTATTAGTGATTGCTACTTTGGCTTTAGTATCCTGAAGAATAAAATTGATTCTTTCTGCTGGATAATCCGAAATCTACTGGAACATACACAGCTCCTATTTTTAAGATCCCTAATATTCCTGCAATTGCTTTTTCTAGATGACTGTTAAAACAAATTACAACTTTATCCCCTTTTTCTATTTCTCTATCAGACAATTGTGCCATTACTGCATTTACTTCGTTAGATAAAGCTGCGTAAGAAACTTTCTTGCCTTCAAATACTATTGCTGTTCCCTCTGGATTAATAGCTGCTTGTTCCTCAAATAAATCAACAATAGTTTTGTCTTTTGGATAATCTATAATCGAGTCATTAAAATCAAATAATAATTGTTTTTTTTCAGCCTCCGTCAGGTAATCGGTCTTGTCTATAGCAATAGTTGGCTGATTTATAAGTTGATTTAAAAGGTTCTCAAAATGTGGAAACATCCTCTCGATTAAGAACTGATCATAAATATCTGTATTATAAGAAATTGACAAATTCAAGCTTTCTGTTTCAACAAAAGTGAATGTCAAATCAAACTTTGAAAAATTATTTTCAAAATCAACTGATTCTATTTTTAAACCACTCAATTCTTCTTTCGTATCCAGATCTGCAACCTGGTTTTGGTTTTGCAACACCACTAAAACGTCAAATAAAAATGAGCGGCTGTTATCTGGTTTTAAATTCAATTTCCATACTAATTCATCAAAAGGATATTCCTGATGCTCATAAGAATTTAATAACAATTGTTTTTCTTTTACCAATAAAGAATTAAAACTTTCGTTCTCTTCCAATTTTGTGCGAATAGCAACTGTATTTAAATAAGGGCCAATTTGATTTTCTAAACTTGGATGCACTCTCCCTGCAACAGGAGTCCCGATAATAATATCATCTTGTGATGAATATCTTGCCAATAACACATTTATACCTGCCATTAAGGTCATGAATAAAGTAGCATTCTGAGTTTCTGAAAATGATTTTAATTTTTGGGTGAATTCTGTTGAATAAACATGTTCTATCTTATTCCCGTTATTTGTTTTTACTAAAGGGCGTTTTTTAAAACCTGGTAATTCCAATATTGGTAATTCTCCTTCAAATTGATCAAGCCAATATCTTTCGGAAATTTTATTTTTCTCTAAATGGGTTTCATTCTGTGACCATGCCACATAATCTTTATACTGAACATTTAATGCTGGTAATGCTAATTCAGTACTCTTTAATAAGCTATTATAGGTGCTTATTATTTCTTTAAACAAAATCAGTGACGACCAGCCATCTCCAATAATATGGTGCATTGTAAAGTAAAATACATGCTCATTTTCGGCTACTTTAATTAAATAAGCTCTTAAAAGAGGTCCCTGCTCTAAATTAAATGGTTCTGCATTTAAAGCAATTAAATATGATTTAATTTCATCTAATGAATTGCTATTTGTAAAATCCTTTTGGGTAATATCAAACGCTACTTCTTGGATTGGTTTAATATATTGATGCACTTCGCCATCTCTATTTGATTTAAAAGAAGTTCGCAAAATTTCATGACGCTCTATAATATTTCTAAAAGATGCATTAAATTTTAAAACATCAATTTCCCCTTTAAAAAGAAAAGCATTAGGCATATTATAAGCAATTGAGCTACTTTCGATTTGTGACAAAACCCACATTCTATATTGTGTAGAAGACAGATCATAATATTCCTTAGTTTCAGCTTTTGCAATATGCTCAAAAACCGATTTTTTTGATTGAGCAATTAATGCCGCCTGTTCTTTTAAAACAGAATTGCTGAACAAATCATAAATACTGAGTTCTACATCAAATTTTTGCTGAATTCTAAGCCTTAATTGGATTAACTTGATGCTATTTCCTCCTAAAAACAGGTAATTATCATTCAGTCTAATTTTATCTACATTTAGTATTTCTTTCCATATCTGGATTAGTTTTTTCTCTGTTTCGTTAGCTTCATTTTCATCTGTAACTTCATTGTTATCTGCACTTAAAGTATCATCAATTATCTTTTTAAGGACAACTGGGTCAATTTTACCATTTGCATTAATTGGTACTTCATCAAGAGCTATAAAACGTGAAGGGATTTCATACTGTGACAAGTATTCAAGGCAATGTTTTCTTATTTTATTTTCGTCAATACTGTTTGATTTATAAAAGCATACTAAAATAACATTCAACAAATCCTGCTGATAAGTCAGACATTTTACCATGTCAACTTCTTTTAATTTCAATATGGTTTGTTCAATTGTATTAATATCAATACGCACTCCATTAATTTTTACTAAGCCATCTTCTCTGCCAGTAACAATTGTATTTCTTTGAGAATCATACTTTCCATAATCACCTGTCTTATAAATAATATCTGGAGAAGCAGATAATGGATTTTGCACAAATTTATCTGCTGTAAGCTCCGCGTTTTTATAATATCCTTTTGTTAAAAATGGAGTTTTTATATAAATACTTCCTACCTCATCAATTTTACAAAGTCTATTCTCTTTATTTAAAATTAATATTGCTGTATTTGATATAGGCTGTCCAACGCAAAACACATCAGATAATTCGCCTTGAAGCTCTGCCTCTATTCTATAAAATGTACTAAGTATTGTAGCTTCTGTTGTTCCATAAAAATTAATAATTTCTGTATTGCTACCATGACATTCTCTCCAGTTCACAACATCTTTTTGGTACAATTTTTCTCCTGCCAATAGTATATATTTCAAATCAGGAAAAGAAAGACTATTAATTTCTCCTTCAGAATAAATACTCAAAATTCTAAATAACGTTGGCACCATATGCAGTACCGTTACATTATAATTTCTTATCCAATTTTGTAATTGAATAATATCTTCTTGGTTCTGAATTGATTAAACAAAGTGTACTTCCATTAATTAATGCCATGAAAATTGCCTGAATAGAAGCATCAAATCGAAATGAAGGCAGTAGTCCTACTTTATCAGATTCTTTTATCTCCCAAGTTCTTTACGTTCCCAGTGTACGAAATGACTAAGACTTTTATGGCAACCCAAAACTGCTTTAGGATTACCTGTAGAACCAGATGTGAAATAAATATAATTAGAAATCATTATCCCCAAATTCTAGTTCTGGATTTTCAACAGATAACTGACCTTTACGTGTAATATCTACATAAGTATCTTTTGAATATTCATATAGTTTATGATGTAATACCTCGTCACTATCCATTGAAAGGGTAATGATATATGGAATAGAATAATCAAACGAATCACTAAATTGGTGAAGTAAACTAAAATTTCTGTGCTGTATGTGAAACTTTTGGGCGTATCGTAGTATACAATTCTTCCAGTGGTTTCTCTTATACTTTTTGTCAATTGGCAAATATATTACCCCCGACTTAAATGCACCAAGCAATGAAATAACCTGTAATCTCGGATCAGAAAAATAAACCGTAGCTATCTCATTTTTTGATATGTTGCTATTAAGCAAAAGATGAGCTAGTTTATTTGAATATTGATTTAACTCCTGATAAGATATATTTCCTTTATCACCTTGTAAAGCAATATTCTCTCCATAATTTTTAACTATATTTTCAAATACAGTTGTGGAATGATTTTTTTATTCATTTCTATACATTTAATTATTAAAGGTCAAATAGAATATTATGACTTCTATTCTTGGTGTTGATTCTTGTTTATGAGCTATTTTCTATTAAATCATTAAAAGCTAACTTCAAAAGATTTATCCAAAATTAGCAGTATGGTTCATCTAAATATTACGGGTATTTCGTGAAATCATTACGGCATTTAAAATACCCTAAGCACAACTGTATAAAGTGTATAAATTAAAAAAGACATTAAAATTTGCGTAAATCTTAATATCGTCCTCTCTCAATTTTAAACTATTATAAAAAAATAAGGGCCTGACTTAATGAAAAGTCAAACCCTTATTTTTTTAAATTCAGATGCTAGCATCCTAACACATCCAAGGCCTTCTTAATAAATACTAACTTCTTCTATAGTTACAGATTTTAGCTGACCAACTATTAGCTTTAAGCCAATCATTTGATAATTCAGGGAAAACTATACCATACGTGCTGAAAATTTCATTTGATTCATTACTCAGATACTTTACATTCCTCTTTTGTGAAAGAAATCTATTTACCCAAATATTATAGCCATAAATACACTCGTACTCTTTCTTTGAACCTTTAAAATTAAGTACTGCATTTTTAAAGACAGCGTCATCTACTATTTTACACGGATAGCCAATATGGTTCATCATGGATGCTAGTTCTTTAATAGATAAATAAGCTGTATTCTCTATATGAATACAGTCTAAGTCACATACTATTTTTTGCAATGCCATTGCTGCTACTATATTTGAAATAACATCTACATAAGAGAAAGATATTTTTTCTGTGTAAGAAACAGGAATTTGATTCAATGCAATAATTCCGTTTAATATTTGGATAACCCTATTGTCACCCGCATTTTTTTGGAATTTTCCTGTTACAGAATGCGCACCTATATGCCCTACTCTATATACCTTCCCTTTTAGCCCTTCATCAAAAGCCTTTCTGACAATCTTTTCAGCTTCAAACTTTGATTTTTCATACCCTGATAGGAATTTTTGATTATATCAAAATGATGTTCTGAAAATTCTTGCCCAGCAGTTGTGGTAAAACCGCTTACCGCCAATGTTGAAATGTAATGCAATGCCTTTACTTTTCCTTCTCTGGCAAAAGAAATAATCTGTTCTGTACCAAATACATTGGTGTCATTTAAATCATCGTATGACTTTACAAGATTTAGATTAGCTCCACAATGAATAATAACATCAATATGATTTGTGAGATAAGCATAATCACTCAAACCCAAATGCTTTTTGGATAAATCTCCCAATACTATATTATTGACTTTCTCTGACAGCATTTCCTCTGGAAAATAATAATCTAAAGTGTCTTTTAATCTTTGTTTTGCTGCATATAAATTTTCTGATTTAATAAGACAAAATACTTCAGCGCCTTCCAAAAGCAAATCTCTCAAAACGCTTGATCCCAAAAAGCCAGTTGCTCCTGTTAATAAAATCGTCTTATTGTGCTTTTTATTTTTTTTATAAATTGGGAAATTTAGCATTGGTTTTCCAACCGTACATACATTATTATAATACAGATGAGCAAAGTCGCTCAATTGCTTATTTTTTTCCAAATTAATATGAGATGCCAAATTACTTAAAAGAAGGTTTGCTATATCATGTATGTCCTGACTAGTAAAGCATGCTGTGTTATACTGAATATCAAAAATCAGTTTATCACCAATGAACCTGCCTGTAAAAAATAATTTGTACTCGCTATTGTTTTTATTAGATCTCGTAGGAGCTGTGGTGTAATGTGAAGGGGTGAATTTAAGAGATGTGTTTCCATAGGATTCTGGAAATTTTCCTAAATAATTAAACCTAATGTCTGCCTTAAGCTTTTCATTGTTTGAAAAAATACTACTGTGCGAATTAATGTTATTTGCATAATTAGCAATAGGAGACATATATTCTTTTAGCTGCTGGACAGATCTGTGACTTTCATCAAAATCAACCGGAATAGTAGTAGACCACCACGAAACTGATCTGCTCAAATCTACTCCTCCTCCATTTTCTTCTGGTCTTCCATGAAATTCGATATCTACTGAACATTCACTAATATTATAAAAGTCAAAAACTGAACTAACAAAACTACTTAAGAACAAATCCTGCAATTTTAAATGAGTGTCTGACATCAACTCAAATTGTCTTAGTTTTTCAGAGTATTCATTTGCAACAACAACAGAAACTACAGCATTAGAATGACAGGAATTACCTTTATTTATTGGGATTTCCTTAATTTCCTCGCTTATTCCCAAAGGCTTGTAGAAACCTTCTTGTCTTGTTATCTCTATCTCATTTTTTTTATAAAAATGATTTTGGAATTTGTTCTTTACTTACAGGCAATGCTCTTTCTATATTCAATGATTCATATCTCCATAAAATTTCTTCTAAAAGAGTATTAGGAAATTGCGTCGGTAATCAAATGATGGCTAACCAAAAACAAATAATTAAGGTTTTTAGCTGTATCAGTAATTAAAGCCGATTTAAACCAGTATTCCTTCTTCAATAGAGATACTTTTAACCAAATCATTGGTAATTTGTAATAATTGATCTGTAAATAATTTTTCTGAATTTAAATTATATACAACCAAAGGAGGCGTTGGATTTAAATTATTCTCAGGAAAGAAATCATTATTTACATTTACATATTTCAGGTTATAACTTTCATGAGATCTTAAGGATTCTTCGATTGCCTTCCCCAATAACTTAATATTTATTTCTCCTTCTATATCAAACAATAATGTCTGTGTATAAGGATTTGAGTCCAGTGATTTATTTTTTAAGAATGTTAACTGGGAACTGGTAAATTTCAAATCTGAAGATTCAACATCATTGTTAACCAAATGATTTTTCTGTGATTTGTTTAATGCTACAAAATGCTCAAAAGAAGGATTATCATACAGATCTGTTAAATTTACATCGAATCCATTCAATTGTAATTTGCCTACAAATTTGATTGCACTCAAGGAATCTCCTCCTAAATCTAAAAAATGTCCATCTCTGCTTTCTATACCAAATACTTCTTGCCAGCAGTACAATACATTGTCTTCCCAGCTATTTAAATCTAAGTCTTTAAAAAGCTTTGCATTTTTAGTGAAGTGTTGCTTTCTTTAGTGCCTTGAAATCTATTTTTCCGTTTCCAGTATAAACAATCTCATCTTGAATATAAATATAAGCAGGTATTTTATAGTCTGGTAATAACTTTTTTAACCATACTAATAACTCTTCTTTTTTAAGAGTTTCTCCTTGAACAACCTTTATGAAACACTCTATAGAAGCTGTATTGTTTTCATAAAATGTATTTAATCTACTGTAAAGAATTTTAGTATTTTTATTTAATGTAGATTCAATTTCATCAAGTTCTACACGATGTCCTCTAATTTTAACCTGATTATCATCTCTCCTTAAGAATATAAAGCTTCCATCTTCTGACATACTGCATATATCACCCGTCTTATAACCTCGGTTGTTTGTTTTTTCATTAAAAAAGAATTTTTCCTTAGTTTCTTCGTCATTATTAAAGTATCCTATTCCAACACCTGGCCCTTCGATATACAATTCTCCTGCTCCATTTTTCTTATTAATCAAATAAGCATTGCCGTTTCCGATTGGCTTTCCAATAGGAACGCTGTTTCTGTTCCTAATATTTCAGATATCGGATATACTAAGGCACCAACGGTTGTTTCACTAGGCCCATAATGATTCAAGATAGCATTAAATAATTCTAAATCTTTAATCTGTTTTACTAATTCCCATGGAAGTTTTTCACCTCCCAGAACAAGGAAATCTATTTTATAATCGGCACCAAAATCTAAAAAAGGTAGCATCACCTCTATATGTGAAGGTGTTGTCTTGATAAAATTGATTTGCTCTCTTTTAGTATGGAATTAAAAAGAAAAGGATCCCTACATTCATTTCTATCAAATATATAAAGCATACCACCTGATATTAGAGACAATAAAAAATTAGTATGCCCTAAATCTGTTGAGAAATTAGTAACATGTGCAGCATTTATATGATCTGGTCTCTTTAGGATTTCGTATAAATTAGATACATAATGCAGTACATTATTGTGTGAAATCTCTATTACTTTGGGCATGCCTGTTGTACCACTGGTTGTAATCATATAACATACATTGGCTATTTGATACGACTGCAGCGATTCTTCTTTTTCAAGTTCTTTTATTAGTTCAGACTCATGTAAGATCTGGGTTCCCGAAAGTATTTCTTCTTTATGATTATCACAATCTCGTATAATAATATAAGATGGTTGCGATGATTTTATCTTATTTTTAAGCACAAGAATTTCATCATCATTATCTAATAGTATTGGTATTCCACCTGCATAGGCAATACCCCAAAATAATACTATAGTAAGGTTGTCTTTTTTGGTTAAAAGTCCTATTCTGTCATTCACTTTTACTCCTTCTTTTTTTAATCTGGAAGCCAATTTAAGCACAAATTTTGTAATTCAGAATAAGTATAATGAGTACTGCTATCCTTAATCGCAATGCGGTCAGGATAATTATTTACAGTATGCTCAAATAAATCGGTAATTTTTTTTTGCTTTTCTATCATCTCAAAGAATAATCAAGTGAATAATTAAGGTGAATTATGGGTAGGACTGTCTAGTTGGCCTGATCAGAAATATTGTCTAAATGCACATTTGCTGGCATCTGAACTAAAAACTGAATCACTTTGGCAACATCATCTCCTACTAGTACAGGACCAATTTCATCGCAATAGTTTTCAAACCAATCCATGTCATAACCTGCAGACTCTTGAAAATTAGTTGCTACCAAACCGGGTTCAATAAGAGTAACTCTTATTCCTTTTGGTCCTAACTCTCTTCTTAAAGCCTCTGTTAAGCCGTGAGTTGCAAATTTTGTAGCTCCATAAACAGAATTAAATGGAGAAACATTTCGACCTATTGTTGAACCTAATACTACAATATCTGAAGGGGTTTTGTTTTCTGGATCTTTTTCTCTTGAGGCTATCATAACTTGAGAAATTGCTTTTAATTGATGTTGTAAACCCAGTACATTGATATTCCATAAATTCTCCCATTGCATTTCATCAGAAGTAATTAATGTTCCTGGTAATCCTCTTCCGGCACAAGCTATAAAAAGGCTTGGAATTAAATTCCAATGTGTTTCACAGGCTTCTATACATCTTTCGAGCGTTTTTTTATCAGTTATATCTCCTGCAACTACTATTGCTATTTCTGTTCCTGCCTGTATGTTGATTTCTTGTTTCAGTAAGTCTAATTCTTTTTCATTTCTCCCGTTTAAAACAACTCTAAAACCATCAGAGGCTATTCGTAAGGCTGTATTTCTACCTATACCTGAACTTGCGCCTGTTATAATTCCCACTCTATTAAAATTTTTCATTTTTTTATTTAATAATCATTAAACTTTATCCTTTTATCCGTCTGGATTAATCTGAAACCTCAGCAACTAAATGTGGCAAGCTGAGATGTATTTTTTAAAACTCTTCGCTTATTTCTGAAGTAATTGCATTTAAAAAATCTTCCTGTTCTAAAAGTTCCTTTTCGCTTATGATTAAATTCAAGCAATCATTAAGTGTCAGAGACTGGTCATCAGATACATTTTCCAATAATTTTTTAAAATCTGTAATTAATTTTTCAATACTATCTTTCTCAAATAAATTAGTATTATAAGTAAAACGACATTGCAGATTATTTTCAAACAAATCAAATTCAAACAAAAGATCATATTTGCTTGTTGCTTCTTCTTCCGTATATTGACCAACTTTAATTGAATTTTCATTGATCCCTTCATACTCATTTAAAGTAAGCATAACATCAAAAAGCGGGCTTCTGGACATATCCCTTCCTTGCTCCAAGTCTTCTAGCAAAACATCAAATGGATACGACTGATTATCAAAACTATTCAAAACAGTTTCTTTAATTGTCTCTACAAAACTCTGATAAGGTTTATCCTCTTCTAAAAATATTCTTAGCGGCAGCGTATTAACATAAAAACCAACCTGATCATCTAAATCTGGATGAACCCTTCCTGAAACGGGGCTTCCTATAATAATTTCCTTCTGAAGAGAGCTTCTGTATAAAACCATTGCTGCAATACCTAACAAATTAAGAAAGGGAGTAGTTCCTGTAGTCTTCGTTAATTCTATAAAGTTTTCAAAAGCATCTCCATTAATCAAATAAGTTAACATGGATCCATTATAGCTTTTAAGATTAGGCCTCTTATTTGCAAAATTTAAATCCAGTTGAGGTATTTCTCCCTGAAGCTGATTTTTCCAAAAAGTTTTTTGTTTTATATAATCTTCTTCTTCAACCGTTTTTAATTGCCAAATAGTAAAATCTTTATATTGAATACGTAAATCGGGAAGCGTTGGTTTTTCGGAATTCCTGAAAGCATTATAAAAAGCCATCACATCTCTTTTAAGAACTTTATAAGACCAACCATCAAAAATAATATGATGCAGATTACTGTAAAATACAAAAGTGTCTTTGTCAATTTTCAACAAAGAAAATAGTACCAATGGGCCATTTTTTATATCAAAAGGTTCGAATGAATCTTTATTAACATATTCAAATACTTCCTGATAAGGTTTCTTACTTTGGGTAAAATCATATAAACTGACTTTAAGATCTAACTCTTTTGAAGTCTTAATACATTGACTAAAATTACCAGCTGCATCTTCTTTAAATACAGTTCTCAAGATTTCATGCCTCTCGATAACTGCATGCAAAGCTTGAATAAAGAAATCTGGATCATAGCCGTCTTTAAGAACCAATGTTGTTGGTATATTGTAGGCTACAGAACTTTCTTTGATCTGGCTTAATGGCAATAATCTTCTTTGAGCAAATGAAACTGGATAACTTGATTCTGTTTGAGATACTGGAATCGTATTACTTAAATCAATTTCTAATGAAGCAATACGTTGTGCTTGAGATAATAATGTTGGATTGGTGAAAATTTCGCTTATTTTAAAATTAACTTCAAATTCTTCTTTTACCCTTGAAATCAATTTCATAGCCTTAATGCTATGTCCTCCTATTTCAAAAAAGTTATCTGCCAAACCTACTTTTTCAATCGCTAAAACTTCCTTCCAGATCGCTGCTAATCTAATTTCGATTTCAGTTTCTGGCTCCACATATTCAGTTTCTATCAAATCGGATAAAATTACTGCAGGAAGAGCCTTTTTGTCTACTTTCGCATTTGAAGTTAGTGGAATAGAATCTATTTGAATATAATAACTAGGTAACATATAATCGGGCAGTTTTTTTGATAAAAAGTCTTGGATTTCTTTTTTATCTATTTTCTTTTCCGAAACGTAATAAGACACAATATATTTATCGGCATCTTTTCCATTTACAACTGCAACTGATTGGCTTATTCCATTAATCATAGACATATTCCGATCAATTTCCTCCATCTCAATCCTATGTCCTCTAATTTTTACCTGATCATCTGTTCTTCCTAAAATATCAACATCTCCGTTAGGAAGCCATTTTCCTAAATCGCCGCTATTGTACATTTTTGTCCCTGGAACAAACGGATTTTCAATAAACTTTTCAGCCGTTAATTCTGGTTTATTCAAATAGCCTCTGGATAAACCATCACCTGCTACATATAACGTTCCTGCAATTCCAACAGGAACAGGCTCAAGATATTCGTCTAAAATATAAACGGTACTGTTTCCGATGGGTTTCCCTATAGAAATAGAAGGAGTATCTAGGTTTTTAATGTCATGTGTTAGTGAAAATGTAGTATTTTCTGTAGGTCCATAGGCATGAGTTAATTTAATATGTTTGAATGTATTGAATAATTTTTCTACATGCTTAGGAGACACCATTTCTCCACCAAAAATTAGGTGGTCAATTGTTTCAAAAATATCAATATCATTATCTATCAATTGATTAAGCCATGCAGTTGTTATAAAAAAACCATTAACTTTTTCTTCTTTTATAACATTTTTCAGACTATTGGTATCTAATAAACATTCTTGTGTTGTCATTATTAGTTTTGCACCGTTCAGCAATGTCCCAAAAAAGTCAAAAATAGTAGCATCAAAAGAAATTGCACCAGTGCTTAAAAGCACCTTATTCTCACTTAAAGGGAAATAAGCACCTGGTTTTACCAATCTTACTACGTTTCTGTGCTCCACCATCACCCCTTTAGGGTTGCCTGTTGTTCCCGAAGTATAAATCACATATGCCAAATTTTCAGAAGAATTCACTAACGGAAGATTTTCTTTCGTATTTTCTGCTTTAGATATCTTAAAAGAATTCCACTCCCCCTCGTCTATAACTACTTTACAACAAGTATCTTCTTCGATATATTTTATTCTATCGTCTGGATAATTAGTGTCGATAGGAGCATAAGCGCCTCCTGATTTTAAAATTCCAAGAATCGAAATGATTAATTCTTGACTTCTTCCTAATTTTATTCCAATAAAATCATCTGGCTTAATCTGATAATTATTTCTTAAATAATGTCCCAGTTTGTTCGCTTCCTCATTAAGTTCTCTGTATGTTATTTGCTTGTCTTCAAAAACAACTGCAACATGATTTGGTGTTTTTTCTACTTGTTCTTCAAACAATTCAACTATCGTTTTATCACTTGGATAAGCAACAGTTGTATCATTAAAATCAACCAAAATACGATGTTTTTCTTTTGGACTTAAATAATCAATTTGCTGAATATTAACTTCAGGATGATCTATCATCCTACTGACTAATTGCTCAAAATGTGCTGCTATTTTCTCTACAAAAGATGAATCGTAAATATCTGTGTTGTAATTAATTTCTAAAGACAATACAGCTGTTTCAGTAAAAGAAAAAATGAAATCAAATTTTGATGTTTTATCGTCTAATTGATATTCTATAAACTCTAATCCTGCCAACTTACCACTCTTAAAATTATTCAGTTTAGACTGGCTCTGAAGTACAACCATAACATCAAACAAAGCTGATCTGCTATTATCACGTTTCAATTTCAGTTTATCTACTAGTTCATCAAAAGGATAACTTTGATGCTGGTAAGCATCCAGTATTATTTCTTTTTCATGACGTAGTAAATCCAAGAAAACTGAAATTCTTATCCATTTGCGTACGCAATGCTAAAGTATTAAGATAAAGCCCAATTTGATTTTCTAAATCCGGATGTTCTCTTCCTGCAATTGGAGAACCAATAATGATATCCTGTTGTCCTGTATACCTGCTTAACAATGTATTAATTCCAGCCATCAGTGTCATGAATAAAGTGACATCGTGTTTTTTAGAAAAGGCTGTAAGTTTTTCTAAAAAGGCTTTTGGAAATTGGTAGTTCAGATAATCTCCATTATATGTTTTTACCAAAGGACGTTTCTTTGTCTCTGGCAATTCGATTACTGGAAGTGAACCTGAAAATTGATTTATCCAATAGGTTTGCTGATTTTTATATTGTTGCTTTCTGTGATTCTTCACTTAACCATCCCGCATAATCCTTATATTGAATTTTTAATTCTGGTAAGTTTATCTCTTTAGACTCAATCAAAGAATTGTAAATAGTTACCATTTCTTTTACCAACAGTTCTGATGACCAACCGTCTCCTATAATATGATGCATTGTCATAGAAAACACATATTCTTGATCTCCTGATTTAAGCAGCGAAACACGAAGTAAAGGTGCTTTTTCTAAATTAAAAACGTGGCGTTTTCTTTAGCCAGATAATCCGCCACAGCTGTATATTATTTCAGCGCTTAAACTCAAATCGGTATATGCAAGGTAAAATCCAGATCTTCCATTGAAGTGATGAATTGACGCACTTGTCCTGCTTCATCTAATTTGAAAGAAGTACGTAAAACTTCATGTCTGTTATTAAGTAACGGAACGATTCTTCAAATTTTAAAATATCTAATTCCCCTTTAAGCTGTAAGGCAACAGGCATGTTATATGCCAAAGAAGTATCTTCAAACTGACTTACAACCCAAAATCTGTTTTGAGAAGCGGTTAACGGATAAGATGCTGCCTGTTTGACTGGCTGAATTTCATCAATCTTATTTTTTGACAAAATAGCTGCAAAATAATCTATGATATCCTGCTTGTGTTTTTTGAGTAATTCAAGAGTTTCGTCTTGCTTCTATATGATTATTGAGCAAAACTATTTCGAGCTGGTCCTTGTTCAGCTTTACCATTACTCCTTCTTTTCTTAGTCTCTTAATAAATAAACCTATTTCCATATATTTTTATATAAATATTTTTGTTGATGAATCTTCTGAAATAGCTTCTTCAAGCCATTTTGTATTTTCTATGTTTAAAGCAAGTATTTCAATTGTGGGTGACGTAAAAATCTCTTTGATGTTAATCAACACGTCAAATTGTGTATTAATTCGATTAATCACTTGGCCAACAATGAGACTGTGCCCAGCCTAATTCGAAAGAAATTATGCTTGGTTATTTCCTATTTTATCTACTTTTAAAACTTATTGCCAAATGATCACCAGATTTTCTTCTGTTCATTTCTTGGTGCCACATATTCTTTCTTTATTACATCTTCTCCTGATATCCCTGGTAATGCTTTCCTATCTATTTTACCGTTAGGAGTCAGCGGCATATTCTCTAATTGCACATAATAATTTGGAATCATAAATTCTGACAGAACTGCCTGAAGATAATTCCTCAATTCTCCTTTGTCAATGGTTTCTGATGCTACGTAATAAGCAGCTAATACTTGTGTTGATTTTACTTCTTTGGCTTCCAAAATTACTTGTGTTATAAATTTTGAATATTTTAGAAATAGCTGTTTCAATTTCACCCAATTCAATCCTATAGCCACGTATCTTCACCTGATGGTCTTTTCTTCCTATAAACTCTATGTTTCCATCTGGCAGCCAATAAGCTAAATCACCTATAATACCATGTTTTCTCCTTCTATAAAAGGATTGCTTATAAACTTCTCTGCTGTCAGTTCTGGTTTATTCAAATACCCTCGTGTTATCCCTTTTCCTGAAAGATATATTTTTACCTGCTACTCCAATTGGTACTGGAGAAAGCTGATTCATTAAGTATCCATACCGTGTGTATTTGATATAGGACGTCCAACAGAAATAGTTCTCTGAGTTTTTGAAGTAATTAAATAACAGGTACTATAAGTTGTATCTTCAGATGGCCCATAAAGATTTCTTACTTCTATTGCATCTATTGGTAATTGATTGATAATATCTGTAGGCAATATTTCACCAGCCATATTAAGTACCTTGATATTTTCTAAAGAAATGGTATCTTCTAATAATTTTCTGACTACTGATGGAACTGTATTTAATAGCACATTCTTATCACTATGAGCATACGTTCCTATCTCTAAGGCATTTTTTAATATTCTTAATTTTTTTCCTGTGGTTAACGTGAAGAAAAATTCATAAACTGATAAATCAAAACAATATGAAGTAACTGCATAAACCATATCGAATTTACTTTGTGCATATTCTCTTTTTGACCATTCAATTAGCTCAGCAGCATTACTATGTTCCACCATTACTCCTTTTGGATTTCCAGTAGTTCCTGAGGTATAAATTACATAAGCTAAATCTTTAGAAGTATTATTCTTCTCAATATTCGATGGGGAATAATCTTGCTGCTCTTTATAAAACAATTCCAACACTGCCTCATCAATGATCAATTTGCTATTGCTATCCTGCTCTATATATTCAATTCTAGATTGTGGATATGTCAAGTCAATAGGTACATAAGCTCCTCCAGATTTTAAAATTCCAAGTATAGCCACCATCATGCGTTCGCTTCTTTCTAACTTAATTCCCACAAGATCATCAGGTTGAATATCATAATGCTTTCGTAAGTCGCCTCCCAATTGATTCGCCTGTTCATTCAAAGAACGATAACTCAATTCTTTGTCTTCAAAAACAACTGCTATTTGATTTGGAGTCTTTGCAGCCTGCTCTTCAAACATATCGATAATGGTCTTGTCTGTAGAATAATCTGCAAGGGTATCGTTGAAGATTTCTGTTACCTGAAGTTGCTCTTCTAAAGTAATATAAGACAGTTCTTCTACAGGTAAATAATTCTCTTCTATTGCCTGTGTCATCAAAAGTTCAAGATGGGCAAACATTCTCTCAATCAATACCGTATCATAAAGATCTGTATTGTATTGTATAGTCAGTGATATGCCTTCTTCTTTTTCTATAAAAACAAAACTCACATCAAACTGAGTCGTCTTGCTCTTAAACTCATAATTCTTAATCTCTAATCCTGTCAAACCTTCACTGTTTACAAGATTCTTTAACTGACCCTGATTTTGTAAAACTATCATCACATCAAAAAGCGCCGAACGACTCATGTCTCTCTTCAGATTCAGGTTACCAATTAGGGCATCAAAAGGATAATTCTGATGCTGATACGCTTCAAGTAAAGTGCTTTTTTCCTGATTTAGTACTTCCGAAAATTGTGTATTCTCCTTAAATTGAGTTCTTATCGCGAGTGTATTAAGATAAAGTCCTGCCTGGTTCTCTAAATCAGGATGTTCTCTTCCTGCTATAGGTGTACCAATAATAATATCATTCTGACCTGTGTATCGGTAAAGAAGTGTTTTTACTCCTGCCATCAAAGTCATAAACAAGGTGGCATCTTGTGTTTTAGAATATGCTTTTAGCTTTTCTGAAAATGCTTGTGAAAAAGTATGATTGATACTATCCCCTTTGTAGCTTTGTGTTAACGGACGTTTCTTGAAACTTGGAAGATCCAATACAGGAATTTCTCCTGTAAATTGAGACATCCAAAATTCTTTAGATTTCAAATGATTTTCCTTCTGAAGCTCCTTACTAAGCCACACTGCATAATCTTTATATTGAATACTTAAAGCTGGAAGATCAATTTCAAATCCTTGGCTTAATCCATTATAAATCTTTACAACTTCAGAAACTAACAGTTCAAGTGACCAGCCATCTCCAATAATATGGTGCATCGATAAAAAGAAAAAGACTGTTTCTGCTCCTCAAGCGTTACTAGTCCAGCACGCAATAAAGGGGCTTTCTCTAAATCGAAGGCTACATTACTTTGTTGCTGCAAATAATCTAATACAGCTGTCTGTTTATTATTTACTGAACTAAAATCTTCTCGAATCAGTTTAAAATTAACCGTATCAGCAGGCAAAATATACTGCTGTGCAAATCCTGATTTGTCAGACTTAAAGCAGGTTCTTAATATCTCATGACGTTCTATTACCTTTTGGAACGAAGCCTCGAATTTATCTTTATCCAAAACACCTGATAATTCAAGAGCAAACGGAATATTGTAAGCTAGAGAACCTCCATCGAGCTGGCTTAAAAGCCAAAGTCTATTCTGAGATGCTGTCAAAGGATAATTTTCTTGTAACGGTGCTTTAGGAATCGATAAATAACCTGTTTCTGTTAATTGATAGAACAAACCTTCTATCGTAGGATTTGAAAAGAAATCTTTAAAAGAAACTTTCTTACTTAATTGTTTTTGAATTCGGTTTATAACCTGTGCAGCGATAAGGCTATGTCCTCCTAATTCGAAGAAATTATCTGTTATTCCAATTCTGTCAACTTTTAAAACTTCCTCCCAGATAGTAGCAAGTTCCTGTTCAGTTGTATTTCGTGGAGATACATATTCTTTTCTGATAAGATCTTCTCCACTTATTCCTGGTAGCGCTTTACGATCCGTTTTTCCGTTAGGAGTCAAGGGAAGATTTTCTAGACCTACATAAAATCAGGAACCATATATTCAGGTAATTTCCCTTGTAGATAAGCTCGAATAGCTGATTTATCCTGCTCTTTCGCACTAACATAATAAGCTACCAATACTTTCTCTCCATTGATTTCTTTTACAGTAACAACCGTTTGTTTTAAATCAGCAGCATATTGCAATAAAGCTGTTTCAATCTCACCAAGCTCTATCCTAAAACCACGAATCTTAACCTGATGATCGATTCTGCCCATGTACTCAATATTACCATCAGGATGCCAATAAGCTAAATCGCCTGTATCATACATCCTTTCTCCTTCTATAAAAGGATTGCTAATAAATTTTTCTGTAGTTAACTCTAACTTATTTACATATCCTCTGGCTAAACCTACTCCTGAAATATATAATCTTCCTACGATTCCAACAGGAAGTACCTGTAAATCATTACCTAAAATATAAAGTTGGATGTTTTCAATTGGTTTACCTATGGGAACTGACAATAAGTTTTCTGAACAATCGAAATAACTCACATCAATTGTGGCTTCAGTAGGTCCGTATAAATTTACCAATGAAACGTTTGGCAATTGAAGGAAGAAGTTACGATTATGGTCGGCAGTTAAAGCTTCTCCACTTGTAAATACTCTTTTAAGGCTTTCTAAATTTTGGATTTCATGTTTGTTTTCTTCTAAATAATCTAAAAATAGATTTAACATTGAAGGTACAAAATGAAGAACCGACACTTTATATTTCTTAATATAATCAATAATTTCTTTTGGATTCTTTTGCCCATCAGGCTTTAATACACAGAGTTTAGATCCTGTAAATGACCACCAGAATAATTCCCATACAGAAACATCAAAAGAATAACTTGTTTTCTGTAAAATGACATCATCTTCACTAAGGGGGTAAAAATTCTGCATCCATTCCAAACGGTTAATTAAAGCGGTATGCTCCACCATTACTCCTTTTGGATTCCCGGTAGTTCCCGAAGTATAAATTACATAAGCTAAATCTTTAGGAGTATTATTCTTCTCAATATTTGATGGGGAATAATCTTGTTGCTCTTTATAAAACAATTCCAACACTGCTTCATCAATAATCAATTTACTATTGCTATCCTGCTCTATATATTCAATTGTAAATTGTGGATATGTCAAGTCAATAGGTACATAAGTCCTCCAGATTTTAAGATTCCAAATATAGCCACCATCATCCGTTGCTTCTTCCAGTTAATCCCGACACAGATAATTCATCTGGTTGAGATGTCATAATGTTTTCGCAAATAACCTCCAAGCTGGTTAGCCTGCTCATTCAAAGAACGATAACTCAATTCTTTGTCTTCAAAAACAATTGCTATTTGATCTGGAGTCTTTGCAGCCTGCTCTTCAAAAATATCAATAACAGTCTTATCTGTAGAGTAATCTGCAAAGGTATCGTTGAAGGTTTCTGTTACTTGAAGAATTTTTCCTCCAAAGTAATATATGATAGTTCTTCTACATTTAGATAAGGGTTCTCCAAAGCCTGAATATCAAAAGTTCTAGATGAGAACATTTTCTCAATCAACACCATATCATAAAGATCTGTATTGTATTGTATCGTCAGTGACAACCCTTCTTCTTTTTCTATAAAAACAAAACTCACATCAAACTGAGTAGTCATTACTTTAAAACTCATAATTCTTGATGAGTAATCCTGCCAATTCTTCATTATTTACAAGGTTTTTTAATTGACCCTGATTTTGTAAAACTATCATCACATCAAAAAGTGCTGAACGACTCATGTCTCTCTTCATATTCAATATACTGATTAGATCATCAAAAGGATAGTTCTGATACTGATATGCCTCTAGTAAAGTATGTTTCTCTTGGTTTACAACTTCTGAGAAATGTACTTTATCCTTAAATTGAGTTCTAATGGCAAGTGTATTAAGATAAAGCCCTGCTTGATTCTCTAAATCAGGATGTTCTCTTCCTGCTATAGGTGTACCAATAAAGATATCAGTTGACCTGTGTATCGGTAAAGAAGGGTTTTTACTCCAGCCATCAAAGTCATAAACAAAGTAGCATCTTGTGTTTTAGAATATGCTTTTAGCTTTTCTGAAAATGCTTGTGAAAAAGTATGATTGATACTGTCTCCCTTGTAGCTTTGTGTTAACGGACGCTTCTTGAAACTTGGAAGATCCAATACAGGAATTTCTCCTGCAAATTGAGACATCCAAAATTCTTTAGACTTCAAATATTTTTCCTGCTGAAGCTCCTTACTAAGCCATACTGCATAATCTTTATATTGAATACTTAAAGCTGGAAGATCAATTTCAAGTCCCTGACTTAATGCATTATAAATCTTTACGACCTAGGAAGCCAACAGTTCAAGTGACCAGCCATCTCCAATAATATGGTGCATTGATAAAAAGAAAAGAGTGTTTCTGCTCCTCAAGTGTTACAAGTCCAGCACGCAATAAAGGAGTCTGCTCTAAATCGAAAACAACACTGCTCTCCTCTCGCAAATAATCTGATACAGCTGCCTGTTTATTATTTACTGAACTAAAATCTTCTCGAATCAGTTTAAAATTAACCTCATCAGCAGGCAAAATATACTGCTGTGCAAATCCTGATTTATCAGACTTAAAGCAAGTTCTTAATATCTCATGACGTTCTATTACCTTTTGGAACGAAGCCTCGAATTTCTTTATCCAAAACACCTGATATTTCAAGAGCAAACGGAATATCATAAGCTAGAGAACCTCCATCGAGCTGGCTTAAAAACCAAAGTCTATTTTGAGAAGCTGTCAAAGGATAACTTTCCTGTACTGAGTGCTTGAGGAATCGATAAAATAATCTACTTCAGTTAATTGCAGAGACAAACCTTCTATAGTAGGATTGAGAAGAAACTCTTAAACGAAACTTTCTTACTTAATTGTTTTTGAATTCGGTTTATAACCTGTGCTGCAATAAGGCTATGTCCTCCTAATTCGAAGAAATTATCTGTTATTCCAATTCTGTCAACTTTTAAAACTTCCTGCAAGATACCAGCAAGTTCTTGCTCAGTTGTATTTCTTGGAGATACATATTCTTTTCTAATAAGATCTTCTCCGCTTATTCCTGGTAGCGCTTTACGATCCGTTTTTCCGTTAGGAGTTAAAGGAAGATCATCTAGTCCTACATAAAATCAGGAACCATATATTCTGGTAATTTCCCTTGTAGATATGTTCGGATTGCCAATTTGTCCAAGTTCTTTCGCACTAACATAATAAGCAACCAATACTTTCTTCTCCATTGATTTCTTTTACAGCAACAACTGATTGTTTTAAATCAGCAGTATATTGCAATAAAGCTGTTTCAATCTCACCAAGCTCTATCCTAAAACCACGAATCTTAACTTGATGATCGATTCTGCCCATATATTCAATATTACCATCAGGATGCCAATAAGCTAAATCACCTGTACGGTACATTCTTTCTCCTTCAATAAAAGGATTACTTATAAACTTTTCTGCAGTTAATTCTGATTGATTCAAATAACCTGCTGACAGTCCTTTCCCTGATATACAGAGCTCTCCCATAACTCCTACTGGGGCTAATTGAGTACTTTCTGGCTCTACAATATACACTTGTCTGTTAGCAATAGGCTTCCCAATCGGAATAGCGATTTGTTTTTCTGTTACTTGATAATAGGTAGCACATACAGTACTTTCAGTTGGACCATAAGTGTTATATATAGCGATCGTATCCCATAAATTACTTATGTAGTCTGATTGCAAAACATCTCCACCACTAATCAGAATTCTTATTTTAAGATTATATTGTTTATGAGCCCCATTCAGATACTGCAATGCATATGGGTTTGTACTCAAAACGGTTATGTTGGCGCGTTCACAAAGACGGAATAATGTTTCGAAATCTCCTTTTGATTCATATACTACCAAAGTTCCTCCGCTAATAAGGATTGGAAATATTTCTTCTATTGAAGTGTCAAAAGAAATACTTGCTTGTTGTACTATACTATCTTGTGATGATAATTGAAAGTAGTCTTTAAATGTTACTGCATAATCTACCAAAGAAGCATGAGTGATTTGAACGCCTTTCGGATTTCCTGTAGATCCTGAAGTATATATCACATAAGCTAAATCTGTTGGACTTATGTTAGATGTATATTCTCCACTATAATGATCAGAAGTACTTCTAAATTCTTCCAAAATAGTATTTGTTATTGTCAGCTTGCAACTACTATCTTGTTCTATATAAGCTTTTCTTTCTTCAGGATATGTAGGATCTATTGGTATATATACAGCTCCTGTTTTTAATACAGCCAGGATTGTTATAATAGTCCATGAATTTCTTTCTAATTCTATTCCAATAAAATCACCTTTCTTAACATGAAGCTGATGCTGAAGATAGTTTGCCAGTTTGCTGCTGTATTTTTCTAAAAGCGCATAATTTATTTCTTCTTCCTGATAAACTAGTGCTGCTTTGTTTAAGTTTTCAGCTGCTGCTGATTTTATAAGATCTATAATTGTTAAAGAAGTTTCAGAAAAAATAGATGGCTTATTAAATTCAGTAAGTATCTTATTTTTTTCTGCCAAAGTCAAAATAGCAATAGAGTTTATAGGTTGACTTGGTTTTTGCAATCCCGATTTTATAAATCCTTCAAAATGATGCAAAAGGCTAACAATAAAACTTTCATTATAAATATCTGTATTGTATTCCACACTCAAAGACAAACCTTCTTCTTTTTCTACAAAAACAAAACTGATATCGAGCTGACTAACTCCTCTCTCAATCTCATTATATTCAGAAGCTACGATTCCATTTATCCCTTTTTGATCATTAATCTCCAAGCTTTGGTGATTTTGCAATAAAACCATAATATCAAACAAAGCCGATCTGCTTTGGTCTTTAGGCAGTGTTAAATGATTCACAAGTGCAGTAAAAGGATACTCTTTATTTTCATATGCTTTTATTAATGTCTGCTTTTGTTTTTGCATCAATTCAATAAAACTATCTTGTTTTTCAAACTGCGTACGTATAGGTAAAGCATTAGAATATAGTCCTATTTGATGCTCTAAATCAGCATGCTCTCTTCCTGCTACAGTAGTTCCTAATGTGATATCGGTTTGACCTGTATATTTAGAAAACAGTCCGTTTAATCCCCCCATTAATAACATAAATAGTGTCATTTGCTGCTCTTTGGCAAAGACATTTAATTCTCCTAAAAACTGTTTAGAAAATTCATGATTGTGTATGCGCCCATTATAAGTTTTAACAGCTGGGCGTTTTCCCTGAATCAAATCTAGTACAGGAGACTTTGTTTCAAATTGTTGTTTCCAATATTCTAATTTTGTAGCATATTCAGAACTTACAAGCTTTTCATTAAGCCATTCACTGTAGTCTTTGTATTGTATTGAAAGTTCAGGTAACTCTATTGCCTGCGCGCTAGCTAGACTGTTATAAACAAACATAACTTCTCTCGTAAGTAATTGCAATGACCAGCCGTCTCCAATAATATGATGCAAGACAAACAAAAGAATATGTTCTTCTTCACTACTCTTTAATAAAGTAGCACTTAACAAAAGATCTTTTTCTAAATCAAAAACTTTTTGATATTCTTCTTTAATTTGATTCTGAAGCTGCTCTACAGAGAAATGCTGTAAAGCTAAAGTCTGTAGGTTAAACTCCGTTTCTTCTTTTGTTAGAATGTACTGTTGTATTTCTTCTTTTTGATTTTTTCTAAAAATAGTTCTTAGTGATTCGTGTCGAGCTATAACCTCCTGAAATGCTTTTTCAAGAAGTGCTTCATCAAGTTTTCCTTTTAGTTTCAATGTTGAAGTAATATTATATGCTCTGTCACCTCCAAGATATTCATGGGTAAACCACATAAAAGATTGTGTTGGAGTTAATCCATAGCTTTCCTTTACCTCAGCTTTAGGAATGGATACACTAACTGCCATCAGAGCCATTAAATACTCTTTGTGCTCTTTAATTTCCTCTAATAATTCTTTTGTTAATACACCTTTAGGTGCATTAATTTTAAGATTACCATCACTTATTTTTAACTGAACTCCTAAAGAAAGAAGTTTATGTAGAATGTTATTTTTCATAAAAATTTATTTAGCCTGGTATTGTTGGATTTATACTTTTACTTTTTTTAATGATTGTTTTTTTGAAAATCTTTATAAAATAATTTCATCTTGATCTTCTTCTTGAAGAACCATTTCAAACTCATTTTTTTGAGTTATATAGAAGTTCAATAAAACGGATAAACCTGCTATCGTTAAACTTTCGTAAAGATTTGTTATAGAAAACATTGTGTTGTATGCCTTATTTATTTTATTAATCAGAACAACAGCTTGCAAACTATTTCCTCCCAATTCAAAAAAGTTATCCTCAGTTCCTACTATCTCAGGTCGAGTTTAAGAACTTCAGCCCAAATTTTTACCAATTCATATTCTATCTCATTTTTTGGGGCTGCATAAGGCACTGTTTTCAAATCAGAAACAGTAGGGTTGGGTAATGCCTTTCTTTCTATTTTTCCAGTTCGTGTCAACGGAAATTCTTCCATAGCCATATAAATTGTCGGAATCATATATTTAGGTAATATTTGTCCTAAAAGTATTTTGATAGCAGTCACATCTAAAACTTCTGTTAATCTTATGTATGCCGTTATATAATTATTGCCTTGCAATTCTTTAAGCAAAACCACTGCTTCTTTTATAAACTCAATCTGTTCCAGTTGATATTCTATCTCAGATAGTTCTATTCGCAATCCATTGATTTTTACCTGAGAATCTTTTCGTTGCATAAATTCAATTTCACCAGTAGGAAGCATTTTTCCAATATCTCCTGATTTATAAATCCTGCCTTCTCCTGTTATCGGGTCCGTTATAAAAACATTATCTGTTAACTCCTGTCTGTTTAAATACCCCAATGAGAGATAGTCACTTTTGAAAACAATTTCTCCTGTTTGATAAACACCTCGTGATTGATTGTTTTCATCTAATAAGAACATCGGTTTCTATTACTGCACTACCCAGAGGTATATTATTTCTTGTCAATAGCGAAGAATGTGTTAAGAATTTTTGACTTACAATAGTAGATTCTGTTGGTCCATAATCATTTACTAAAAAAGCACCTTCAAGGAAATATTTCTTGAATAAGTCCAAATCTGACTTATGACATGACTCTCCCCCTAAATCAACTAATCTCACTGTAGGCAAAACCAAGCCTTCTTCCAGTCCTTTTAAGAAGTTTCTGTAGATTGTTGGTACCATATGTATAATTGTAATATTCTGAACAAGCAGCCATTCTGAAAGCTGGTCAAGTCCATTTTCAACTATATCATAGAAGCTAACTTTTCCACCGTTTAAGATTGCTCCATAAATATCTTTTACAGAAGCATCAAACGTATAGGTTGAGAAAACACTTAAATTATCATTTTCTCCTATTTGTACATTATTTGTATATACTCGTATAAAATGAAGTACATTTTTTTGATTCTGCAAAACGCCTTTTGGCATTCCTGTAGATCCTGAAGTATATAAAACATAAGCCTCCTCCAAGGAATTTAAGCTATTATTTGGGTTTGAAATTTGAGGAAGGACATAATTTTTGGACAGCTTTGTAATCGATAATTCTGGTACTATCTGCTGTAGTTGTCGTGCCGTTTCCAGCGTAACATCATTACATACCAACTGGTTACAACCTGAGTCTTCAATAATATACTGAATCCTGCTCAAAGGAGTATTCGGATCTATAGGAACATAAGCATATCCAGCTTTAAGTACTCCTAACATTCCTATCACACAAGTTTCATTGTGGTTTAAAAGCAATGCTATTCGTTTTGTTTCTTGATTTGCTTTTTCATTGATTTGTTGGGCTAAATGATTTGCACAATTATTCAGCATCGTATAAGTAAGTTCAATTTTATTTGAAAATACCGCTTGATGATCTGGAAATCGCTCCACTTGTTTTTCAAATCGTTGCGCAATACTTTGTTGAATTTCGCTCGCTTCAAAAAATCTAAAATCATTAATTGGTTTTAAGTCTTCTTCCTGGTTAATAAATTCTTCAAATATTTTTATTGTTTGTAATGGTTTTTCTTCACTTACTGTTACTTGATCAATAATCGATAAATAAGCATTTATCCAATATTGAATGGTTTCTTTTTTAAAGAGTTCATTATCATACACACAGTTGATACTATATCCATTAGCAAAACTTTTTATATAGCATTCCATATCAAATTTTGGTGTTGCTTCAAGCACTTCATGATTTGGATTAAACTCAGTAATTACTTCCAGTGTTTTTGCATCAAAGTCAACCATATTTAGAAAAACTGGACTTATAGGAAAACGATTGTCGTTTTGAGGTATATCTATCAGTTCTAACAACTGTTCAAAAGGATAATTTTGATGTGCTAAAGCATTTATCAGTGTTCCGTTAATGGTTTGTAGCCACGTTTGAAAAGATGCATTTTTATCTATTTTATCTCTTAGCATAAGCGTATTTATAAAACAGCCCACTTCGTCTAATTGATAATGATTTCTATTTGCTACCGGAATTCCAACAATAATATCTTCTTCTGAAGTAAGTCTATACAACAGAATCTTCAGACTGCAACAAATACTGCAAATACACTACTTCCATTTTCTAGATAGTTCATCTATTTTTTTCTTCTTATCTTCTGTAATATATACAGTATAGGAAGAAGAAGTATTCGCCTTTTTTAATTTTGAACTATAATCCGATGGTAACTGTAAATACGATAACGGTCCAGCAAGTTGTCTTTCCAATAATTTCCCCTGAACAGTAATTTCAGGTGATTGGAGTAGTTTATTCTGCCATTGCGCATAATCTTTATACTGTATAGATAACTCAGGAAGTTCAACTGTTTTCCCTGCTATTATTGCTGCATAAATATCCATTAGATCTCTGGATATGATCCCCATGACCAACCATCACCTATGCTGTGATGCATATTAAAATACAATTTATGAGCTGAATCTTCTTCTAAAATGGCTATTTTAAACAAAGGATAAGTTTCAAGATCAAACTCATATTCGAATACATCATTTTTAATCTCAATTGCTGATTCAAAAAATGGAATAGAGACTGGCAAATGTGATATAATTCTTTGTTGAGGAATACCTGCCTTTTCAACAAATACGCTTCTTAAAATCTCATGACGCTCCGAAAAGAATATTAAATGCCGATTGAAAAGCTGGACTATTTAGATTATTTGGTAATTCAAACGTGCTGTAAATATTGAATTCTCTAGACTTTCCATTTATCTTATAAAGTAACCAGTAACGAATTTGCGAAGGAGATAAATCATAACATTCCTTATAAGCTAGTTTTTCAATCTCACTCACTTCTTCTTCTGAATCATTTAAAAGAAGAGCATGACTTTTTAGGCTTGTATTTGTATAAAGTGCTTTAAGGTCAATCGTTATTTTAAATACTTTCTGGTATTCGCTTAATCGTTTGGTCAATAATAAACTGTGTCCTCCAAGTTCAAAAAAATCATCTGTAACACCTATTTTATTATGTCCTAAAAGTTTATACCAAGTATAGCAATCTTTGCTTCAGTTTCGTACTTGGTGCAACATATTCTTCAAAATATACTTGCAAATGCATCCGCATCTGAAATATCTATCTTTCCATTTGCATTCAATAGTAATGTTTCCAGTACTACGTAATAACTCGGTACCATATAGTCTGCTAAATGCTCTTTCAAATAATTCTAAGTGCTACTCTATACCACTGTAGTAGTGTAATAGGCAATTATAGCTGGTTCATTATTTATTTCTTTTACCAATACCAAAGCATTCGTAATTGCAGGCTCATATTCTCTAATAACATGCTCTATTTCACCCAATTCAACTCTATTACCTCGTATTTTTACCTGATTGTCTTTTCTACCTATAAATTCAAGAGTACCATCAGGAAGCCATCGGGCTAGATCTCCGGTTTTATATAGTTTCTCTTCTGCTTTAAATGGATTTTGAATAAACTTCTCTGCTGTAAGCTCTGGTTGATGTAAATACCCTTTTGAAAGTCCTATTCCCGAAACACATAATTCTCCAGCAACTCCAATCGGTTGTAATTTTAAATTTTCAGATAAGATATAAACTGTTGTATTCGCTATTGGTTTTCCAATAGATACCTTTTCTTTTACAGCTTGCTTACAATCATAATAAGTCGTTACAACTGTATTTTCCGTTGGTCCATAATTATTATATATCTGCAAAGAAGTATTTACGGAATAATTTAAACGTTCTCCACCAGTAAGTATAATAGTCGATAATTCTAAACTATCATCCGCCATAATATCCTGACATATTTTTGAAGGTAGATAAGCATGAGTAATTTCGTTCTTTTGTAAAAAAGAAGTTAACATTTGTGTATTAAGGCGTATTGCTTCTTTTTTAATCGGATAAAGCGCAGCACCTGATATTAAGTACGGATAGATTTCCCAAACTGAAGCATCGAATCCAACTCCAGAAAGTAAACTTCCTCTACTAGTTGCATCAACCTTATAGGCCTCGATATGCCAAAGACACAAGTTTACCAAACTTTGATGTGTAATCATAACTCCCTTTGGTTTTCCTGTAGAACCTGAAGTGTAGATTACATAAGCTAAGTCAGTACTTACAGTTTTTATTTGAGGTTGTAAAGGAGATGTTTCGCTACAATAAAAATCATCTAAAAAGGCATCATCTATTACTACTTTGGCTGCAACATCTTCCAAAATATCCTTAATTCTATTTTCAGGATAATTCATATCTATTGGTACATAAGCTGCACCTGTTTTTAGAACTGCCAATAAGGATATAATCAAGCGTTCTCCCCTATCTAGTTTAACAGCAATCAGGCTTTTCGGGCAACTCTATGTTTTTGAATAAGATAATTAGCTAGTCTATTAGATAATTCGTCTAATTCGATATAACTTAAAGTCTTATCATCTTCAATAACAACCAATTTTTGAGGAGTTCTCTGTACTTGAGATAAAAAATGATCTATAACTGTTATATCGGTATCAAAAACAGAATCTGTGTTATTGAATGTGTGGAGTAACGTTTCTTTTTCGCTTTCAGAAACTAATTCGATTTCCTCCAATAGTATTTCTGGTTTTTGCACCACCTGCTGAAACAGATTTTCCAAGTGCCAGGAAATACCCTCAATAAATTCAGTTGTATAAATGTCTGTATTGTAAAGAATTTCTAAATGAAGTGATTCTTTTTCCGTGAAGGTAAAAACAATATCAAACGGAGAAACATTACTGCTGATTTCAAATTCTTCCATAGCAATGTCAGAAGAATTGTTATTTGTAAAATTGGATACCTGGTTCTGATTTTGCAAAACAACCATAATATCAAATAAAGGGGATCTTGAAGTATCTCTAGCAATTTTCAATTGTTCTACTAAAGCATCAAATGGAAAATTCTGATGTTCATAAGCTTCTAAAAGCTGTTTTCCTTCTCTTTGAAGCAATCTCGAAAATTCCTCTTTCTGGTTTAGTAATGTTCGTACTGCAAGTGTGTTGATATACAAACCAATCTGGTGCTCCAAATCCGGATGCTCACGCCCCGCTATTGGAGTCCCAATAACAATATCACTTTGATTGCTGTATCTTGATAATAATGTCTTCATTCCAGTCATTAACACCGTAAATAGCGTAACCTGAGAATTCTTAGAAAGTTTTTTTAATTCTGTAAGTAATTCTGTTGAGAAAATACAGCGAAACTGGCTTCCTGTATATGTTTTTATAACAGGGCGGTTAGTGTAGCCTGGTAATTGAAGTACTGGAACTGGTTCTTCAAATTGTTTAAGCCAATATCTTTCTGCTGTCTGAAAGGCATCTTTTTTCTGTTGATCTTCTAGCCATAATGTATAATCTTTAAACTGAACAGAATGCTCAGGCAATATAATAGTCCCTCCATTCTGTAAAGTCTCATAACATTCTAAAACTTGTGCTGTCAATACTTTAAGTGACCATCCGTCACTGATAAGGTGATGAATAGATAGATAAAATACATAATCATTATCACCAGTCTTTAATAAAGATGCTCTAAATAAAGGTGCTTGAGCAAGATTATAACTTAGCTTTTCTTTTTCTTCAATATACTCTTCTACATGCTTATACGGCATATCCTGATTAGAGAAATCATTCTTTTCTATCGTAAAATGAAATTCATCATTTGGAACAACATATTGCTTCACTTCTCCTTCATCATCCTTCTTAAAAAAAGTTCTTAAAATTTCATGATGCGCAACAACCTGAGTAAATGCTTTGGTAAAATTATCAGCATTAACATTTCCTTTTAATGATAACGCACCTGAAATTTGATACGCTTCACTTCCCCCATCCAACTGGCTTAACAACCATAATCGGTTTTGAGAATGCGTCAATGGATACGATTCTGAATAAGAGACCAAAGGAATTGGCAAATACTCTTGATTTTTCAATACCTTTACCTAATTCACTGATCGTAGGATTGGTATAAAACACTTTATACGGAACACTCTTATTAAGATTTTTATAGATCGCATTAATAATTTGTGAAATCATAAGACTATGGCCTCCCAATTCAAAAAAATGATCATTCATACCTATGGGAGAAATTCCCAATATCTGTTCCCAAATATCAACCAATGCTTTTTCTACCGCATCAGTAGGTGCCACATATTCTTTTTTAACAATCGTAATATCAGCCATTTCGGCAAGTGCATCCTTGTTTATTTTTCCATTAGGAGTTAGCGGGATTGTCTCTACTTTATGAAGAATGAAGGAACCATGTAAGCCGGGAGCTGTTTTCTAAATAGACTCTCAAGTCTATTTGATCTACAGCTGCGTTTTCTGTATAATATCCAACTAAAACATCTTCACCATTACTTTTTCTAACAGCAACAACTGCTTGTGATACATTTTCAGAAAATGAAGCTATTACATTTTCTATTTCTTCTATTCATACGATAGCCTCTTAATTTTATCTGATGATCTTTTCTACCTAAAAAAGCAAGATTTCCATCAGGCATCCATTTTACTAAATCGCCTGTACATAACTCTCTTCTGTCCCTAATTCAAAAGGATTATGCTAGAACTTGGCAGAAGTTAATTCTGGTTTATTACGATAACCTTCTTGATCCCATATCCAGAAAGATTATAATTTACCAATAATTCCCACTGGCACCAATTGCAAGTTTTCATCTAAAATATAAGCTTGTGTATTAGTAATAGGTTTACCTATAGGAATAGTTTGGTACACTTTTCCAAAGACAACTTGTAACAAGTACTATAAGTTGTATCCTCTGATGGACCGTATAAATTCCTAATTTCTGCGCTGTTTGTAATAACTTTTTAGCAATATCTACTGCAAATGGCTCACCAGCAAGATTAATTACGCTAACATTCTCAAATGAAAAACCTTCACCTAAAATATTACGAATGCTAGATGGAACTGTATTCAATAAAATCTTTTGATCTTTTTCTAATTCTGTTCCAATCTCTAAAGCATTATTTAATATTTTTATTTTTTTCCCTATAGAAAGCGGATAAAACATCTCTCATAAACAGAAAGGTCAAAACAATGTGATGTTGCTGCATAAACAATATCAAAATTATCCGAATTAAATTCCTCATGCGCCCAGTTAATTAAAGCTATAGCATTTTGATGCGTAATCATCACTCCTTTAGGGTTACCAGTAGTACCCGAAGTATAAATAATATAAGCTACATCATCTGATTTTCGATTAGACAAAGGATTTTCTACAGAATAATTAACCTGATTTTCTTGAAAACTAGCATATACATCTGCATCAATAACCAACTTGCAGTTACTATCTGATTCGATATAAGCAATTCATCTTTAGGATAATTAACATCTTATCGGAACATATGTGGCTCCCGCTTTTAAAATTGCTACTATCGCTATTAGTAATTTTTCGCTTCTTTTTCCATTTTGACCCCTACAAAATTACCTTCTGAAATACCATGATTTAAAAGATACGAGAAAGCTGGTTCCTGCTTCGTTAAGTGATTCGTAAGTAAGCGACGTTTCTTTATAAACAACAGCAGTATTTTGAGGTGTTTTATTGGCTTGTTTTTCTACAATTCCTGCTAATGTAATAGTGTAGTCATAGTCGCATTTCGCAGCATTCAAATTATCTAGCAAGAATTTTTCTTCCTCTTTGGTAGTTAATGAAACCTTAGATGCCGAAACATTAATATTATTTTTCTAACCCTTCAAGCCATATTTCAAAATTCTTTAGAAAATGAAACGCAATATTATTTTCTGCAAATTTATCAGAGTAAAATAAAGAAATCTTTAAGTCTTTATTTTCAAGTTTTTCAATATTAAGTAACAACTCGTTATGCAATGCATCAGATTCATTATTCGCCCCATAATTAAACTGAAAAGGAATATAATTTACATATGAAGCTTGTTCTGTAAAAGCTTTTTCATAATAAGGAGCATATTTATAAACCTCTTGAACTTCTTCTTTAGTTTGCTGTATACATTCTTTTATTGTTTTTTGTACAATAGGTTGAAATTCATAACACAACATTTCATTTTGAGAAGATAAAAATGATTTTAAAGACAATACATTATCATCTGCAAAATAGCGCTGAAGCAGCATATTATACAATGCAATTAAGCTTAAATTCTGCATCAGTATTTTCTGTTGTTACCTTATAGAAGTAAGAAAGCTTACTTGCATCGACAGTAATAAAATCTACAGAAGAAGTACCTGAAAAACCTTCTTTAGATAAACAATCTTACCGTTTTTTTTATGCCAATAGTCTTTGGCTATTTTGTCATTAATGTTCTCCATTCTATTATAATACTTTATACGATTAATATCAATCTGTGAGGTCCCTTTATACATAATATTTTTTTCACTTTAAATATAGCTTGCTGTCTTTATTCTGAAAACTCGCATCTAACTGTTTAATTTTCAATATTAAAGCACAATAGAATTTATGCTAAAATAGTAGTAACATTTATTTAGAGATTACGGATTTTTAATATAAAAATTACGGACTTATCTCTATCTGAAACAAAATAGGAATCTTTACCCTAAAGGATAAGGCCCGCATAAAAACACAAAAAATCGATAATTTTGAGCACACCAATTCCATATCCGAATTGAATGTAGTTTATCAGCAAATCATGCTGGTCATCTAAGATTAAATGGTATTTTAACTCTAGTCTTTATGTACATTACTCTGCATCTATTTTTAGTGTAGAAAAGTGAACATCTAGATTATTGCATCTTAGATTTTTATTGATGAGATTATGCCCGATAGATTTACTCTAAATCGTAAAGTTTTTTCTTTCGGGTCTTTTTAAAGTATTGCTCCTATAGATTTATTATATACTAATTGTCAATTAAAAAACGATTCAATCTTCAGATTAAAATATAACTTAAACAATCTATTAATAAAGAAGTTGGTTTTGAACAGTAGCGTCTAATTTCTCCAGCATCTCTAAAGTCATACTTGATAAATCAAATTTATTTTTCCAGTTCCAATCCATTCTAGCAGAGCTATCGTCTATACTATCAGGCCAGCTATCCGCAATTAGCTGACGAAAATCATTGTCCTTATAATCTCAAAATCAGAAATATGTTTTTTAATTTCTGCAGCTATTTCATTAGGATTAAAACTCATAGCTGACAAGTTATAAGAGGAACGAATTTTTACCTGATTACTTGGAGCCTCCATAATATCAATTGCTGCATCAATTGCATCATCAATATACATCATTGGCAGATTAGTCTCAGAAGATAAAAAGCACTCATATTTTTGCTCTTTAATCGCTGAATGAAAAATATCTACAGCATAATCTGTTGTCCCTCCACCTGGAGGAGCTGACCAGCTAATAATTCCTGGGTATCTCACACTTCTAACATCGACACCAAAAGTCTTATGATAATATTCGCACCATCTTTCTCCAGTTTGCTTACTTATTCCATATACAGTTGAAGGCTCCATAATCGTATATTGAGCCGTTTTCTTGCGTGGGGTATTATTTCCAAAAACAGCTATACTAGAAGGCCAAAATATTTTTTTTATTTTTTTTGCCTTAGCCAAATTGAGTACATGAAAAAGTGAATTCATATTTAAATCCCATGCATGAGCGTGAGCCTTTTCTGCTGATGCAGATAATAAAGCAGATAATAAATATACTTCATCAATAGCATACTTATCTACAAAATATTCAATCTGATCAAAATTAAGTGCATTAATAATTTCAAAATATCCATGATTAACAATATCATTATCTGGCTTTACAATATCAGAAGCGATAACATTTTCAACTCCATAAATTTGTCTTAATCTCAACGTAAGTTCAGTGCCTATCTGGCCGCAAGCACCTATAACTAAAATTTTCTTATCCATACTGTTTTTTTAAATGATTACTATTTTAAATCGTCTTCGTATACTACTTGACTATTTTTTAATTCTAATTCAACAACAATTCTCCCAATCACAAATAGCAAACTATTTATCCTCTGATTATATCTGAAATCTGCTGCTTTTAAATTTTACCATTAGCAACTTTGCACTATATTTTTTTTATGTTAATCTGATCAATTGGCATATCTGAAGAGATATAGCATTTATATTTTTCATCAATTTTTATTTCCTTTAGGAAAAAATTTTGCCCATTGATAATAGCTGTATCTTCTGAAATTTCGAATGTTTTTAATGGTATTGATAATCCATGACCATGTGTCTTAATAACAGCTTCTTTTTGCGTCCAATAATCAAAAAATGATTCCATTCTTTTACTGGATGAAGTAATTGTCAACCATTCATTTTCGGTCATCTGCCATTTAAAATCATCTATTTGAATATCTGATATAATTTCGATGTCAATTCCTATTTGTGATTTTTCACATAATGCACAAACAACTATTTCTCCCGAGTGTGAAATATTAAACTGGATATGACTATCCTTAAAATAAGGCTTGTTATACTTTGCATGCATTATTTCTTTGTAGTCAGGTTTGCATTTGTAAATCTGCTCAATTGCTTTAAATAATATCACTCTTCCTAAAAGTGATAATTGCGCATCTTGCCATCTTCTGTAACCTTTTATTTTTTCTTGATAATCTAATGAGAACTTTGATAATTCGTTTTCTAACAAACTATCAAAATTATCTTCAGATATATGTGTATAATAGATGTAAATCAAAACTATAAGGTATTTAAAGATTTAAAGTCAAAATCAAATTCGTTATTTTCAAAACTCTAATTCACAGTCTCACAATTTCACTGGTAAGACTTAATTTGATACGAAAAACATATTTGGTTTTCTCATACTAACAAATCATATCTATTTATGATTTAAGTTGGATAGAGTTTTTTTTTACGAAAATAAGAGTCATTTATAAAAAAAAATTACGGACTTTTTGTTTAAAATTTACGGGGTTACTTTATTAAAACAACTACATAACAATCAACTAGGTAAATGCCACAAACAATAGGTATTAATTGGTAGTATTTTTAAAATTTAAAATAATTATAGAGCAGAAAAACGTAGTAAATTATTTTAAGAAAAAAAAGGGGAATATCATTGAAGATTTAATATTCCAAGGGTATTATAAAAGATTAAATACAAAGCTGGATAAACTTATTACTCTAATTTTATAGAATAAAAAAACCCAGAATATCGGGGTTTAAAAAAAATAAAATGTCTAAACTATAGCATCGAGATTAAAAATAGCTTCTATCTCTGTTCCTTTTCCAATTTTAGAATTGATTTTTAACTTTCCTTTTAAGGTGGCTATTCGATCCTTCATATTAGTTAGTCCAATACCATCTTTTGAGGATTTAACCTTAAATCCTTTTCCATCATCAATAATACTTAACCTCAAAGAATTATTTTTTATTTTTTGAATTTTTATTTCGCAATTATTAGCATTTGCATATTTATTAACATTTAAAATCGCCTCTTGAATTATTCGATATAAATTTATTTTATAAACATTCTGAACAGTACTCCAATCTATAGAATCATCAATTATGTATTCAAATTGTGTTGTACTGATATCTTTTTGACCATCAACCAAGATTGTCAACATTTTATTAAAATCATTTCCTTCAAAAAAGGAATTTCGATTTAATTCATGAGATATCGTTCTAATTTCATTTTCAACATTTTGCAACTCAGCAATATAATTTTTACGTTTTTCAATTATTTCAGCTTCAATTTTTGCATTAAAAAAACCTAAATTCATTCGAATTCCGTAAATTTTATTCATCACTCCATCATGTAATTCTCTTGCTATTTTAGTTTTCTCATTTTCTCTAGCAATATTTATTTTCTCATTTTGCTCAATGAGCAATAAATAAATCTCTTCATTAGCCTTTTTTTGCTTAATCAAAAACTGTAATTCTTTGTTTTTATATTTTGAATATCTAAAAACAAGAATGATTACAAATAAAAGTATTAGTATAAAAGATATAATTAACATGTATAGATTTTTTTTGGTCAAAACTTTATTTTCATCTTCAATTCTTGAAGTTTCATACTCAATTCTAGCATATTTATTATGTGCATTTTTTTGAACAATGTTGATACTATCACTCAAATTAATGTATTCATTTGCATAATAAAAGTTATTCTCTTTATCTAAAGTAGAAAGTAGTTTTAATGACGTTAGAACCTCATTACTATTCTTAATTCTTATAGCTAACAGATATGCTTCTTTGAGATCTGAACTGCTTGTAAAGTATCTTTCTGTGTTAAAAAGTATTCCCCAATGTGAATTTTTTTATAAAGAATATCAGATTCGTCTCCACTTTTTTCTAAAATTTTTAATGATCTTGAAAACATTGAATAGACATTGTGATACTGCCCGTTTTTCATCTTAGAATAGGCCAGATTACTAAGTACATTTGCATATAATCTTGGCCATTTTTCTTCCAAATCTTTAGAAAGCAACGCTTGCAGCTTTTCAATAGATTTTGAATATTCTCCTTTTAAATCATAAAGATTACAAATATTAATAGTAGACGCTACATTATAATTGTTCAGCTCTTCTTTATCAATAGTATTGAGTTTCATTTTTTCTAAATTATTCAAAGCCATTTGGTGATACCATAATGCCTTATCATAATTAGTCAACTTCTCTAAGCAATTACCCATTAACGCATTACAAGAATAAATTAACCGCTGATCTTTAGAACCTTTTAAATGCTGTAAAGCCTTAGAAATTTCTACTTCACATTCTATATAATTTCCATCATAAAATAAAACACGCGCTTTACTAAATAACATCCTTGCTGTGTTATCATAATCTGATAACTTATAATATAATTTTTCTGCTTGCAAATAATAAAAATAGGCACTGTCCTTTTTTACATTTCCATAACCATCTCCAATATAATATAATGCCTTTGCAATCCCCTCTTTATCGTTAACCTCTTTTGATAATTTAAGAGCTCTCAAACTAGCAGCTAAAGATTTATTTAGGTTCTCATTATAATAATACTCTGTCGCTATACTGAAATACAGATTTCTAATGACAGAATCATTTTTTTTGGCATTTAGCAAATTAAATATAGAGTCTAAATGTTTTTCTTTTTTAGCACCTTCTAAATACTTATTACTGAAAGATATAGAGGTTTTTATTTCGCTGCTGGATGATTCCTTCTTTTTGCATGAAAAAATTATCAGCATAAGAAATAAAGAAATTATTTTTAGAAATGTTCTCAAAGTTTAAGTATTATTTTACAATTTCAAATATACCATTTTGAAATAAAAACAATGTGAATTTTAAGAATAAATGAAATAATCACTATTTCAGAAAATAATAAAAAAAAATTAATTTTTTCTAGGTGGTATTACAATAATTGGATCACCTTCAGTCCCTGTTGTAACATCACCTTCAGAAACATTAGTTTCATTTATAGAATCTTTTACTTTCGAATTAATTTTTTTATCCAAATTCGTTTTCAATTCCTCTTTTGACATAACTTTTAATGAGGTATTTTTAATTTCTGGAATTTCATAATCATCATTTGTACATGAAGTAGTCAATAAAGAAATAGAAAGTAGTAATCCTGAAATAAGCAATTTGTTTTTCATAGCATAATTTTTTAGCTGATTATTATTACAGCAAAAAAACAGCTATATTGAAATTAAAATGTACGGTAAATCCGTAACATTTCATTTATTATTAAAAAAAAATAGAACATAACTAATTGTTAATAAGAACATAAGCCCTCTTGTAAAACTCTCAAAACCAAAGTACGGAAAGTCCGTAATATTTCATTTTTATTTTCAAGGAGTTAAACGCATTGATTTTTATTAAAAACAAAAAAAAAGAATATGAATTTATTAAAATTGTACGGAAAGTCCGTAATATTTATTAAATTTGTTTCAATAATAGAATTAAACCTATATGAGTCTTAATATTTTAATTGTTGATGATCACCCAATGACTGTGGATGGTTATGTTAATCTTTTATCTGATGGCGGGTTTCAAAAAGAACTGCCAAACTTTATAAAAAGCCATAATTGTGAAGATGCTTATAATAAAATAATTTTTGAATTAAAGCAAGATAAGAATATTGATTTTGCCCTCTTAGATATTAATCTTCCTCCATTCAAAAAGCTTAATATTAATAATGGTATTGATTTGGCTCTACTCATTAGAGAGAAATTTAAAAACTGTAAAATAGTTCTTCTTACTATGCACAGTGAACCACTAACCGTTGACAAAATAATTAAGGGTGTAAAACCTGAAGGTCTAATATCCAAAAGTGACATTAATTTTGAGTTATTTCCTCTTATTTGTAAAAGAATTTTAGAAGGAGAGATAGTACAAAGTGAAACTATTATAGAATCACAAAGAGATTTGTTCAAAAAAAATATTAATTGGGATAATCATGATAATCAAATCTTAATCTTAATTTCCCAAGGTGTCAAAACAGTCAATCTTCCTAATTATATACCTCTTTCAATGAGTGCAATAGAAAAAAGAAAAGCAAATATAAAAGATCAGCTTTTGAAAGAGAAAGGAAGTGATAAAGATTTAATTGAAAAAGCAAAAAATTTAGGTTTATTATAAGAAAAGATAAACATATCTACTCAAATCTTCTTATCAACATAAGAGTAAAGTTAAAGTAGGATAAATCAAAAAACGAATTAAAATAGTAGTTTACCTATTTTAATTCGTTTTTCTTTATTTCAGTATTTTTAATCACATCCTCTAAAATGAAACCGATATCAATCAAATTTTTCTTTTCATCTCAAACTGTGATACTTTATTTAAAAGCCCCAAATCCTTTAAAAAAGCATTTGTTTCTATTGAATTGTCATCAACGTTATTTATGAACAATTCTTTAGAATCTGTATCTCCTAACATCTTATTTACTAATTGTGTCCCCACTCCTTTACGCCTATGGTTAGCAACAACAGCAATTTGTAAAATTCGTCGTGATGTAGGATTATAAACCATATAACCTACTGGTTCATTTTTGATATAAGCTCCCAAAATACGGCAGCGCTCCTTACTATTATCTAAGCTTTGAATTGTATTTTGCCAGGTAGGCTCTATAGACCAAAAAGAGAGAAAAGTATCCCATTCAAAATCTTCTAATTCTTTAATTTCAACAGTATTCTTTTTATCAGTTATTTTAATAGGTCCGCCATAGCAATTAACTGTTCTGTGAATTTTATAATTCATTTTTTCATAAGCTCGAATTGCTGCATTATTACCTACAATAACTTCGAGTATCATTTCCTTTACATCTAAATCTTTTAGTTTAGGTAGTAGATAATCATACATTTTAGCAACTAAACCTTGACCTCTATAATCTGGAATAACTCCTGTTGCAGCATTATAAGCAACCAATTGCCCATCTAATTTATTTACAGCATGAAGCATAAAACCAACTAGTTTACCTGATGAAAAAACACCAATCGATAAATCTAATTTTATGTTTTCGGCAAGAAATCTTAGCTTCTAACTGTTCTGAATTAAGCTGTAGTGGCACAATATAATCTGAAAATGAAAGATTTAACACATCAACTATATTATTAATTCCAACTTTTTCTAAGGTATTAAGTTCCATTTTTATTTTTTAATCTTTTAAAGAATATTCTATTTATTATTTTTTTGATTCTCCCACATTCGCAAAATAAACCAATTATTTTAAAAACTGGATATTTAAAATATAGTAACTCCACGTTTTCAAAATCGGTTGAATCCGTTTTTCATTCCTGAATGAAAGTCATTTTTTTGGCTACTTTCTTTTGCCAACCGTAAGGCAGAATAGAATGATTATTTTTAACCATTGAATTTATCTGTTCCAAAATTTTATCTTGTATTTTCTTTGGAACAGTATAAAAATCAGCATCTACGCTAAAGTTTCTTTCATCATCTAAGATTCCGTTTTGAATTCGAATTCCAGTCTTTTTGTCTTTGTAATACAGCAGAATTTTGATTCTTCCATCATCATATCCATTATTACCACTTGTTCCATAAATTACTATTGGCTCAATAATACCATCATTATCAAAATCTTCTACATAAATATATCGTGTCCAAAACCAAATACTTTCTTCGTTCTTCCCTTTAGCATCATTAATTTCAAAAGTTTTTACTAAACGGTTGTTTTCTTTTTTAAAGTTGAATGCCTTAATCGAATTATTAAAAAAATTTCCATCTGCAGGTTCTTTAAATTTATTTTCTGTCAAGACTAAATAATATTCTCCTGTCTTATCCTTATAATTGTAAACTTTCCAGATATCAAATTTTATCTCTAATTCCTTTTTTTTCTTGTCCGTGAAAATTTCATCTGTCTTTTCTTTTGAAATTATTTTGTACTTACTATTATTTTCATTCACTAGAGCTTCAGAAATCTCACTAATTCGTTGCGTTAGGATTGCAATGTTTTTAATTTCAATATCTGAATAAATAATACTATTGTTATCATTTACTGGCTTATACCAATTATGCTTCTTAAAAAAATTGATATATTCCAGATTTGAAAAAACATATCCTTTTCTTGCGTAAATTTCATTTTTCAATAATTTCAAAGAATTAAGATCTTCATTTTGTAGTTTGCTTTCATCAATAAGCTCCACTAAACATTTAGAACAATCTAACTTATTTTGTGCTTTTAATGAAAGTGTTATTAATAGAATTATACAGAGATAAAACTTCATATACATACTGTTTGCTTAATAATTTCAAATCCTATTGTACCGTATGGTTCTTTGGTGGAAAAAAGAAATGTGAAGGCTTACTTAGAAAATACCTGAAAATTGCCCCTGTTACCTGTTTTAATTCAGAAATCGGAATATCTCGGGAGCGGAATGCAAGTCCTAGTGACAAACTGAAACTAACAAGGAAATTGACCAGACCAATAATCCCTATACCTAGAACAGACCAAAAAAACATCCATTGAGTAATAGCAAAGTCTGCTCCATATAAACCCATGGCAAAGTTCCCGCTAGCAAAAGTAATGTGTCTGATATCAATATTCAATCCAAAGAAGATTCCAATAAAAACTGTACTTCCCATAAAAACACCAAACCAAAAATTAGAAATAATTCCTGCCCATTTTTTTTCATATAACGAAGCTAATTTTTTAGTCATCCTTTTTCCTAAACTTAATTTAAGCAATGGATGCTCTTGAATACGGTAATAAATATGATTGTGCTTGTCACGATTGGCAATACTTCCAGCAATAATTCCAGATAAGAACAGAAAAACTCCTGCTATAGCAGCATGAAAAATTGCAGCAGAATAAATCGGATTCAGATCATTTATTAGAATTGGCCATTTTCCTTTAGCAATATTATAATGAAATACTATGTCAATAAGCCAGATACCAAGTAATGAAACTGGAAAAGCGATAATAACATTCCCTACGAATGCAATAAACTGTGAGCGAAATACTCGTGCAAAAAATATCGCAAACTCTTTATACTTGTACTCATTCTTGTCTTGATCCTTGTGTTTAAAACCTTCCTGTAAGGCTCTTACCAAAGCAGAAGCTGTCATTGCTGGTTGCTTAGTTGCAAGTGTAAATCCGAGGATATAAATTATGATAAATCCTATCGAGTAATTCATACTATATAAGAGAACATGTCCAAATCCACTGGCATTTACTTTTCCTAATAATAGTTTGATAATACACAATATTTGAACAAACAATAAAACCACCACCAGCTGCAGAATAAAACATTTTATAATATTCCTTTCGACTGTTTGTAGATAATGTTCACCCGTATTAGCTGTATGTTGTGTTATTTCGTATGATAGCAATTGTGTACTCACTAATTAGTTTGTCAATATTATTTTTATCACAATTGTATTTAATCAGTATGTAAGACAGGTAAATGGTGTTCTTATTTGCATCATGCTCTTCGTTTGTATTAAAAGCGGGTAATAATGATTTCAAGCGATTAAGTTGCTGACGGATTCGCAATAGGCTTTGATTTACACGCAATGAGATTCCAAATTTATTACTGTTTTTAAAGGCAGTTTCTATATAATCTGTACATTGTTGTGTAAAATAATTCAATGTTTGTATCCTAGATATCGGGATGCATAACGTTCACGCTAGACTCAATCAGCTTTTCACTTATTAGCAATAACTCTCGTTGGAAAGCAAGAAAGGAAATTTCATAATTTTCATATTCAGGAACCATCTGGATGACATCAGTCTTGATTGGCTTATCGACATATACGATAGGTAATAACCTCCATTGCAAAAACTAGCTCCGTAAGCGATGACTTTTCATCACTCGATTCATAAATAGAACGAAATTCTAATAAAGAGTACAACTCCCATATTTGTTCCTCAGGTATTTTCTTTATCCATAGCGGATCAGTCTTAACAAAGAATACCTGATTTAGTATAAATTGCAGTGTATCTTTTTCGGGTTGTTCAGGAATTAATTTAGCAAATAACCGCCTACGCACCTCATAAAAGAAATTGGCATTCTGGAGAATACCCGCATCAGAAAGAATTTTATTAAATTTTTTCTTTTCTAAATGTGCACTAACACAGGTCATCAGGCCATCACGATAATTTTGATTTCCCTTAAGCAAATCAATAAGTTCAGATAAATCTACAACAGTTGTTTTTTTTATTTTCTTTGGACGAACCAAATTCACTAATTCTACCAGTAACTCTACATTTCCTTTGTTATATTCCCATAACTTCTGGTCTTCAAAGTTTTCTTCAAAATAGCGCTTTAAGGTCATTTTTGGTTTTCTCCTCAATTTCATTCTAATCAAATTTAATTATTACGAATCCTTTTTTATCTGATACAAAAAAGAAGCTCGTTCTTGTTATGCAATATACCATCTAAAAATAACACTCTTTTTAATTTTTTCATAAAGAATTCTTACAATACATTATTTAGATAGAATTTTAATTTCATTCTCATTTCTATATTTACCTTCAGAGAATCAAAAAACAGCATATCATCTATCATTTTTCTATGCACTTACTATTCTTAAATTAAATCATAAGTAGCTAATAATTAAACTTTTTACAACTAACATTATATTTTAATAACTACATCGCATTCATGCAGCTGAAAGTGAATTTTAGCTTAAAATCAATCCATAAACTTTAGATGACAATACCTTTTACATTTTAAATAAAAAAAATAATCATTATACTATTTTTATTATAAACAGACAGCAAATCACTCTATAAAACATCAAAAGAGGCTAAATCACAATATGAAATAGCCTCTCTTTTGCCTTTAATCCAGATTTTTTGTAAATAATATAAACTTCTTAGGCTACAAGTAATCTTCAAAAATAGCCTTCTAAATAGTAAATTAGGATCTTAATTATTTTACTCTTAATGATTATGATTATCGTGATTATCATTTGCTGACTTTGTTCCTTCTAACACATTTACAGTAAAATCAGCTGTACGAACTATGCCATCTATTTTAAACTGTACCCACATTCTATATAAACCTACTTTTTTAACTTTTGTCTCAGCATAAATAGGGAATTCTTTATCTGATATTGGATGAATATGAAGAAAGTCTTTTGTCTCTTTGGCAATCATTACAATATGTGCATTTGCTCCTAGATACGGTTGAATATCTTTCTGTTCTAGTTTCTTACCATCTCTTTCAACTGTAAACTTTAATAGCTGCCCTCTCTCAGTCTTCAAATCGTTTCCATTTGTAAGTAACAAAGTATAATTATAAACTTCGAGAAACAAGCTTTTCGGCTGTCGTTTTTGATACTTTTAAAGGAGTTCCTTTTACATCAGCTTCCAGCATTTTTACTTTACCCGAAGTACCATTTGGTTTATAATCTACAAATAGAAGATATTTTCCTCCTGCTGGAAATGTTTCCGGAATAGTAAATGTTCCATCTGTTTGTTCTTCTGGATGAATATGATTAAACCATGTTAATTCTTCATTCATAATTAACAGATGTAGTTTCATTTCGTGCACCACATCCATTACTACATTTTTACCTCCCTCTGTAATTGAAATAGAAAGTTTTGCAGGTTTCCCCGCCTCAATTACCTCAGGATTACTAGACAACTTAACTTCAAAATCCTTTGCTTTCTCTGTTGCTATCGGTTCCAATTCCATTCCACATTTTGAGCATTTTTCGCCTTTTTTTCCCGTTACTTCAGGATGCATCGGGCAAGTATAATTACTTTCTCCTTTTTCGTTCTGATGTGTACTCATATCTGCTGATTTTTGTTTGTTCCCAGAATTATTACAAGCCGATAGCATTGCAATAGATACAATTCCTGTGAGCAGTGTTTTTTTAAATTTATTCATATAATCTTCTATTATCTTATAGGTTCTGCACTAAACCCTTTACTTTTTATGATTGTAACTATTTCATCTTCTGTAATCCCTTCTGATTGAACTGTGAGGATTTTATCACTGCTATCGGTATCTACATTCCATTGTCCGATTCCTACGTTATTATCTAAATCAGATTTTACTTTAGCTACACATCCACCACAATTAAGGGTTGTTTTAAATTGAATATCTTTATTTTCCATTTTATTAATTCTTTTATTATTATTTAATACAGCAAATTTATACAGATTACCTCTCTTATCGTTTACAATATTCCTTGTTTGATTTGTGATATTTACTGATTAAGTGATAAAATCATTTACTTTAGAATTTCATTCTTTGTATTCGAACGGCATTCAATATAGCCAATAGTGCCACGCCTACATCTGCAAACACAGCTTCCCACATAGTGGCAAATCCGCCTGCACCAAGTACCAATACGATAGCTTTTATAGAAAATGCTAATATGATATTTTGCCAAACTATTTTTTTGGTTTGCTTACCTATATTTATTGCCATTGGTATTTTTGAAGGCATATCGTCTTGGATGACTACATCGGCAGTTTCAATGGCAGCATCACTTCCCAAACCTCCCATTGCAATACCTGCATCACTTAAAGCAATTACTGGAGCATCGTTTACTCCGTCGCCTACAAATGCTACACTCCTGTTATTGGCCTTGATTTCTTTTACTTTATTAACTTTGTCTTCAGGAAGTAAGTCTCCATAGGCACTATCTATTCTTAATTGTTTTGCAACATGATCTACAACCGCACTTTTATCTCCACTAAGCATGGTAACCCTAATATTCATGCTATGCAATTTATCTATAGCACTTTTTGCATCCACTTTAATACTATCTGAGATTGTGAGATAACCAGCAAATTTTCTATCGTAAGAAATAGCAATTACTGTGTAGACAATATTAGAAGTATTGGCATTATGACTGATATTAAATTTATCAAGCAGCTTAAAATTACCAACCAGTAATTCTTTTCCATTAACAGTAGATTTGAGTCCATATCCAGCAATTTCTTCAGTATCTAACAAGTTGATGGTATGATCTACTTCTCCAACATAGTTATGAATAGCAGAAGCTACGGGATGTGTACTTTGACTTTCGAGAGCGTTAACCATTTTAAGTATTTCATCTTTATCAAATTCGGGATTGATCAGTACTTCCTGAACTTTAAAAACACCTTCTGTCATTGTTCCTGTTTTATCAATCACCACATGCTGAACGTTGGCAAGAATATCCAAGAAATTAGAACCTTTAAACAAAATACCATTATGGCTTGCTGCTCCAATACCACCAAAATATCCTAACGGAATAGAGATTACCAAAGCACACGGGCATGAAATAACTAAAAACACCAATGCTCTATACAGCCATTCGCTAAATACATAATTATCAACAAACAGTGCCGGTAACAACGTGATGGCTATCGAAAGAAAAACTATAATTGGTGTATATATCTTAGCAAACTTACGAATGAACAATTCCGTTGGTGCTTTTTGGCTAGTTGCATCTTGTACCAGTTCTAGTATCTTACTTAACTTACTATCAGAATAAGCAACGGTTACTCTGACCTGACTCACTGTATTGAGGTTAATCATACCTGCCAGTACTTTTTCTCCCTTTGATTTGGTATCTGGTTTACTTTCTCCAGTAAGTGCTGCGGTATTGTATGAAGCGCTTTCTGAAATGAGCTCTCCATCGAGTCCTAATTTCTCACCCGGTTTTAACTGAATAATATCTCCAATTTTTGCCTCTTCTGCCTTTATAACTGTTAGTTTGCCTTCTTTTAATATTGTAACCTCATCGGGGCGTTGATCTAATAACGCTTTAATGTTTCCTTTAGCACGAGATACAGCAAGTGTTTGAAACACTTCGCCCACAGCATAAAACAACATAACGGCTACAGCTTCGGGATATTCACCTATTGCAAAAGCTCCCATTGTAGCAATTACCATTAGAAAAAATTCTGAAAAGAAATCTTTGTAGCGAATACTCTCAATAGCTTCTTTTATGACTGGTAATCCAACCGGAATATAAGCCACCACATACCACACTAATCTTACCGAATTAGTAAACCAATCCTGAGGAAAATAATTATCTAATCCTATACCAGTGAGCAATAAAACTAATGAAATGGCAGATGGTAAAAATAACTGAAATGCCGTTTTACCTTCAAGATCGTGACTGTGATCATGGTCATGTTCGTGATTATGATCATGATGATTTCCTATTTTCTCTCTTTTTCCGTGACTATGGTCGTGATTATGCTGATGTCCCTCTTTTGTTTGAGGTTTTAAATAAACATCTGTACTACAACATTGCTTTGACATATCTAATTATTTTTTAATTCTTATGTCAAAATTATCACCCTATTTTGGGAACCTGGTTGCAAATGCAGGATGGCTTTTTTTGGAACAATTTTCACAAATTCCTTTCATTACAAAATTGACACTCTCTAATAAGAATTTTTCAGGAAGTTGAATGGGTGGTATAGAAATACTTTCAAGACAATACGTACTATGACAACGGTTGCAATTAAAATGAACATGCAACTCTCCAAGCGTACACATACAGGATTCCATGCAAATTGAATATTTCATGGACAGAAGCCATCGTCAATAGTATGGATAAGCAAATTTTCATGAAACAAACTCAATGTTCTAAAAATGGTTGATTTATTGACGGTTTCTAATTTCGTCTCAAGATCAGTTAAGGCTAAACGCTTTTTTAAATTCAGTCATAGTCTTGAATATTAATAACCGTACTGATGTTGGTTTTATATTCCTGTTCAACAACTTTTTTTCTCAGTGCTTTTCATCTTTTATACTTTACTTACACTTCTATAACAAACTTAGAAAAAAACAAACACAAAAAATCACTGTTATAAATGTCTTAAACATTTTTATAAAACAGAAGTAAAAAATTTTGTATTCTATTTTGAATTTAGAATGCTACAATTATTCATTATATCATAAATACGAAATTAGGCAATCTAGCTAATCACAAATAATGGATATAACCGATTTCTGGCAGGTACATACAGTTCTCGCAATTATCATATTCTAAAGTTGATTGAGCTGGTTGTTCAAAATTGGCTTTTAAAAATGCATCTGAGAATAAAGCATAAGGCGGAAATTTGGCAATATGATTTTTGAGCATTTTGTGTGCTTCCACAACTGGTGCTCCATATAGCATTTTCAAACCTTCCAATTTTATATTTGGTAAAAGCTCCATAGTGCACAATAATTTTCAATGATAAAGGAATTTTTATATCAAGCTGTAAGGAAAGCTTGGCTACTTCTTTTTTAAAGTTATCGTACATTACTTCTATCTGAGTTATTGTATCATCAAACGAAGGTATTTTGCGGTATTTATAAAACAATATAGCATCTCCTTCAATTTCAGAAACTTCTAGGTTTAGATTATTACTATTTATTATTGACTTTAGAAGATTTTCAGTTATATATTTTCCGATAAACATATTAGTATTTATAACAAAGTTTGTAAAACCAGATATATCAGGGATTATGACAATTCCTTTTTCATATTGAGCAGCATGTTCTTGTATCATATTTATTCCTGATTAATAGATAAAAATTTGGTTGTGTTTCAGTAATCTAATTTTATTTAGATATTTAATTCCCACTAACTCCTTTATCTTTTCATGTAGTTTTATGGGTTTGTTAAATAATATATCAAATCCATTTTCCTATTTTTTTTGTACAAACTTAAGTATAGCATCGGGCTGCACTATAGTGTTATTCCTTGTTTGATTTATAACATTTACTGATTGATAGTGGCTGTAAACTGTGAGAAAAAAAACTAATTCATCATTTATCAACCCTATAATTTAGGTTATTATTTATAAGTAAATATATATTTACAGTCTTAAATATTTTACCCAGTTAGTCATTTATAATGAATAGAAAATTGAATTTTAATAGTAAGTTTGCCTGTATATTTATAATATAAAATTTTATCAAATAAGGAATATGAATACATTATTTGTCAAAAACATGGTTTGTAACCGCTGTATAATGGTAGTTCAAGATGAACTTGAAAAGCTTGGTTTGGAGTTTACCAATATTAAGTTGGGAGAAGTTACTCTTACAAAGGAACTAACCTCCGACGAAAGAAATTCACTGGAAAGTGTGCTGGTTCCTTTAGGCTTTGAAGTAATTGATGATAAAAAAAGTAGAATCATCGAAAAGATAAAAAATACTATCATCGATTTGAGGTGCTGCCTCCCTAACAACAGGAGCATGTATTAACCTTAGCAATACGTAACTGAACCAAGTAACAGGA
>NZ_JBXBAV010000018.1:0-45363 GCF_056783245.1 Flavobacterium sp. TC780
TCATAAATCACATCTCTTATTTCAATAGAATTGATTTCACAATATTTACGCAGTACTTCTTCCTGATTCCTCTGGGAATATCCTCTGTCTGCCTGTTCATCGGTACTTACTCGTACATATAAGTCTGCTATCATTTTCATCCTCTTCTTTTTAAATACTTACTCACTGTAATATTAGCTAATTTACGCAAAAATTCCAAAATATTCCTGGCTTGTTCAAGCGTTACATCCAGTCCATCAGCCTGTAACATTTCCAAGGCTTTCTCTGGCGTTATTCTTCTTTTTTCATTTACCTCTTCATTGACTTTTTTATTTTCCATACAACTTTCTTTAACGTTCACCATCCTTTCTCATTCGCTAATAAGCTTCACAATGCTAAGATAATAAAATTGTTTTTATAATTTTATATTTTATAAAAACTTTATCTATATTTGTACTGATTTTAATTATTTATAATAATCTATAACCCACTGTAGTTTGATATTAAACAAGCATAGTGGCAAAATTTCGTAAAAAACAGTATGAACAAACCATCTAAAATAAGCTATAAAACCTACTTCAACGAAAAACTGAAACAAGTTCCATTGGGTAAAATCATGACACATCCTTTGTATGTGCAGGTAACTTTTGAGAGAAAAACTCTCTTTTTTAAAAGTAATTTTTTTGAATTGTTTTCCAAACCAAAGTATATTATAGCTGTTGCAGGATTAATAGGAAGTCCTTCTCTTGAAAAGATTATTACCTTAGAAATGGAAGTAATTGAATTTATCGAAAACAAGCATTCCGATAATTTTTCTCTAGAACTATTCAAACAAGAATATGCTTTTTACAGCCAGGATTCTGTGATATCATGGAAGAGAACTTCGCAATTATCTTTATACCTTTTTTCAGGACAAAAGTATGTCTGCCCTTGCAGTAGCAATTCGTGAAGGCAGCAGGCACCGTATCACTTATGAGATTATCAGAGACATGAAAAAGGCTTTTACAAAATCTTTCTATGATGAACTTATTGAGAATTCATTGTATTATGGACCTCCCTATTTTGCATTATATGATTTTATGCAGCAGACTAAAAAATGGCCAATGCTTTATCTTAGTGTTATGGAATGGGAAACAGGTAATACTAAAACAGAATTCGTTGAATATGTTAAAAAACACTATCCAAAACATAATGCAAGTGAAATAAAAAATGAAGTAGAAAAGTGGATCTGTTATATAAAAAATAAAACTATTTAAAAGACATTACTCTTTAAACTATACTGCAAAATAGCTTCTTGTAAAAAATATCAAATAAAAAACGGTCACTACATCTTTAACAACACGAAACCTAGATTAGGTTTAATTATCTCCTAATAAATAAATTTTCTTACTTATAATTAATAAAAAAGCCCTCAATTCTGAGAGCTTTAAATAGATTACAATAACCTACAATGAAGTAGGTTTTATCCTTACAATCTTGCCATTTTCCATGACAACCAGATCGCTGTTTTTTTTCTTTTTAAACTCAATTAAATTTTCATAAACTTTTTCCATTGCGTCTATAATCTTCTTCTGAGTCGCTGTTGTTTTGTGACTTTCCATGTTTCTCTGTTTTTGAGTTTATCGAATTTAATTTTATTGTTAATTTCGATATCGTAACCTAATATTTTCTGTGCAATTAATTCTGCTTTTACACCTGTATTATCAAAAATCAATGCCTCATCAACTATTGGCAAATATATATCAAATAAGTTTGTAATTCCATTTTCATATCGTCGTTTAATAACATCCGTCTCAATATTATGTCCGCCTTCCCTAACTCTGGTCTTTACCCTTTCAATAGCAAGATCAACATCTTGCAGCCAAAAGAACAATAGCATAACTTTATAACCTTTTTCCTGAGCTATAGTGACTTTTGATCTATAACTTTTCGTAGCCAAAGTTGTTTCAAATGCAAAATTTTCATTATTTGATAACAACTCATTTATTCTGCGAAGCATTATTCTACCAGCTTCGAAAGACACCTTTTCCGGTTGAAACGGCGAAAGTCCTTTGGCTATTTCATCAGCATTTACAAACTCCTTACAATTTAGTATTTCAGAGAAGTATTGTAAACGAAGCAGTTGTTTTACCTGCTCCATTGCAACCTGCAATTATATAAAGATTTTTACTCATCATTACAAAGATAATAAATTACACTTTTAGTGTACATTATTTACACTTTTAGTTTATTCTTCAAGTGCATGCCTATTTTTTATAATTCAGCTTTTAAAATAGATAAAAATAAAAATGTATTCGCAAAAAATATTACCACAAAGGTAATGGCAAGTTGTGTTTTGAGGCACTCGAAATTCGATTAGTGCCTCAAAACAACTTGCCCTGCCGGAGCTGGAAAAACACCTTCCGAAGTCAGGTCTTTTTTGCAGAAGTTAAAATTGATTTTCTAAAAAATCACAGCATTTACTTACTACTAGTTTTACAAAGATAGAATCTAAAACACTGAATATCATAAGCAAAATTTACCCCTCATAAAGGGTTTCGCTTCAACTTTTACAAAGATAATATGCTTTTTTATTATAATGATGGTCATAATATGTCCATGAAAACAGGATCTAAATGTGATTTTATGGGCTTTGTTTTTCAGAGATATCTTCGCTGTTTTATTCCTTGCTCTCAGAGTCTGATATTTTCAATTTATAAATCTGGAGCAATACATTCAAATAACTGCTCATTTAATCCATTAGATAAAATGATGGAAATTGTTGATGAAAACAGAAAACTTTACGAACGTTTAGTTCAAGCTGAAAAAGATAAAGTCGAATATTTGGAAAAATTACTAAAAGCTAAATAAGCTTCTATAAAAGATATATTAATTCCACAAAGAGACTAGACAGTCTCTTTTTTGTTTTAGAACATTTTTTGCTCTATTAAATTACCAAAAACTAATACCATGAATAAAACTATAAAGCTTAGAGTGAAAAAAGAAATCGACAGAAGTAATGAGCTTAAAGTATTAAAATTAAAAGGTACTTTAATAATAAAAGGTTACACTGAAATTATTCACATTGCGGATGAAAATGAAGACTTTTATCTCAACTCATTTTCGACTTCTGTTGAACACAAAAAAGAAGCGGAAGATTTTGTACTGGACTATATTTCTATTAATAACATCTAACTGGCACAATTACTCTACTGTAAAAGATAGTTTCAGATTGTATTTATGTTTTCAGAACATGCACAAAAATCTTCCTGAAAGCATTCAGAATTTTATGGATTATCAAAGCAGTATTGTTTGAAAAAGTACACTTTCAAAAAGACTTTTAAAAAACTCTTCAAAAAAGAATAAAAAGCAAGCTAATTTATTGGACATCGGCAAGAGAAGTGCGCATAATGACACGCTTCGTTCCTCGCCTGTCACCCTTCGGGTTGGTATAGCGCTTCCATTGCCTGAATGTCCCATTTTTAACTGCTTTCTTTTTCTCCTTTTTCTTTTGAAAAATTTTTATTGATGGATATAGAATTTATTAATATACATTAGAAATCTAGCTATTTGAAAATGCTTTCAATTTTATTCCGTCCTTAAGTCCTAAAAAATCCTTAGAAAAGTACATCTCGAAGAAAGTGCCTACATTCATCCCAATTAACAAATTTTGTTTGTATTTTTTCATCTTGATTTTCTCCGTAAATAAGAAACAAATCTTTAAATCTTTATGAATCTCAAGAACATACTCCTTGTCATTGTGTCCAACCCAGAAAGTACCGTATTCTTTGCCAATTTTAATTATTTCTTCAATTGCAACATTAGTATCTTCAATTGTTGCGTTATCAACTGATTCTCCCCAACCTTTCTATATCCAAAATTCTGTAGTCATATTTATCATTTTAAAATCTCATCTAAATTATTTAAATATATAAACTATATACTAAAGTTTATTAGAAATCAGTTTGATAGATTGTACAAATTTGGTCTACTTACTTTTCTTCTGAAAGAATTTTAAATTGGAATGGGGTGATCAATATCACCGGAATTTGCATTTAGGAACAAAAAAAACAGCATCTCCGCAAATCAAACGAACTAGTATCATGGACAAAATATGTCCATCATAGTCTAATCTCAAATATTCTATTTAATTTAGTATTTACCTTTTAAATGTCTAAAAGACTGCCACGTTCCTGCAGTCCGCAAGATGTATGGTTGTCGGACAACCACCTATCTTGCCACCTATTACCTCGGAACTCGGTGGTGGAGACACTAAAAGAAAAAGAGTTTGATAACAATGAAAATGAAAGATGATGGAAAGAGAAAATTCAAACAGAACACGCAAAATTACTTTGCGACTCACAACAGAAGAATATGCAAAAATTGAGCAGAAATACAAAGCCAGTACCTGTCGTAAGTTAAGTGATTATCTTCGCAAGAACCTATTCGACAAGAACATTACCACCACTTACAGAAATCAGTCGTTAGATTATTTTACAGAAGAAACAATACTACTTCGTAAGGAGTTAAATGCTATTGGAAGTAACCTGAATCAGGTCGTGAAAAAACTGCATACCCTGCAACAAATTCCGGAATTTAGAGTCTGGATTATCAGTTTTGAAATAGATAGAAAAATCATAAATGATAAGATAGAAGGAATTAAAAGTCACACCAGTAAAATTACAGACAAATGGTTGCAATCATAAAAAACAAGCCATTCAATCCGTAGCGTTTTTTATTATAATGAGAACAAAGTAAAGGCGGGTAATGCAGAGTGTATTGCAGTGGGTAATTATCCTAATGATGTCGATAAAATGACTGATATTATGAAGCTAAATCGGTTTGTAAAACGAGCGGAATTAAACGAAAATGTAAAATGTAATACGCTTCATATTTCCCTGAATTTTGACCCGTCGGAAAAACATTCCAAAGAAAAACTAATTGTTATTGCCGATACTTATATGGAGAAATCGGTTTCGGTGAACAACCTTATTTGGTGTATCAACATCACGATGCCGGACACGAACACTTGCACGTGGTTTCTATAAATATTGAGAAAGACGGTAAACGAATCGATCTGCACAATATTGGTTTGAGAAAATCGGAACCTGCAAGAAAAGAGATTGAACAGCAATTTGGACTGGTAAAAGCAGAAGGAAGAAAAAAGGAAGAAAAATTTAGTTTAGAGCCTGTTTCAATGGGCAAGGTTCAATATGGAATGATTGAATCTAAGAAAGCCATATTTAATGTTCTAAATACGGTTCTGAACCATTACAAGTACGATAGCTTTGCTGAGCTTAATGCCGCTCTCAAACAGTACAATGTCATGGCAGATCGTGGCAGTGAGAATTCGAAAATGTTTTTAGCAAAGGGATTAGTATATCACATATTAGACGCAAATGGAAAATCAATAGGTGTTCCAATAAAATCCAGCAGTTTTTACAACAAACCGACTTTGAAGTTTTTAGAGGAAAAATTCAAGAATAATGAGGTTAGAAATCCACTTGATACACAGAAGTGAAAAATGCCATTGATATGGCATTATTAAGAGAGCGAGCAATGCCGATAACCGAACTTGCAAGACGACTGGAAAAAGAGGGCATCAGCACCATTTTTAGAGAAAAAGTGAAGAAGGTTTACTCTATGGCATTACCTATATTGACCATATAACAAAAAATGTTTTTAATGGCAGTAGCTTGGGTAAACAATACAGTGCAAAAGCTATCGAAGAACGATGCAGAATTAAAGGTTGCTGGTGAACAAAAAGAAATCAGATTTATGAAAAGCTTCGTTCTAAAGAATCACTAATTACTGTTTTTGAACAACAGAAGAACACACTCACTATTCCTGATATAGTAAAAGTATTGGATGTGCTTACGTCGGAAGGGAAACAATATTTTGCAATGTTACCAAAGTTAGATAAAATTATTGATAATTTAATGCAGGCTGAACAGACAACGGATTATTTACCATATTCAGTTGAAAAACCAAAAAAATAAGAAAAAACGAAGAGGATTATCTCATTAATTTTTTAACTTTGCCATATTACCGTAAGACACTAACATTTAAAAGCTTATTCCTCTTTAAAACCAAATCTCTTTTATGAAAACCACCAGACCATTAGAACTTGTATATTTTATGTATTTCCAACCCCAACTAAGGATAAAGGAATAGTCTATACTTTTATTTTGTCTAATGATTATTCGGAATTCTTTTTATATCGGTACAGAAATCAATTTAAACGAACACTCTATCGTGGATAATATAATTCGTTTTACTAGGAACAAGGAATTTACTGGACGTATTGGCAACAAAATCGTTTACCATGATGTTCCCTTTTTGAAAAGGACATCATACTGCATGATTTGATTACTGATGTACTAAAGTTTTTAAAGGAAGTATAACCTCTTATAATTCTCTCTCAAAACTCAACGATAATCCATACTAGGGTGTGTACATATAATCGGTTCCGTTCAACCCGGTATTCATTGTTCGTGCTACCCACCCAACTAAACCCTTGCTGTTGGTGGCTGGTTTTTTTATTTAGTTTCTTTTCTTATTAAATTATTACCCATAAAATATATTCCGATTATTATAAATGGAATACTTAATAGTTGCCCCATATTTAATTTCATTCCATTTTCAAATTCCACTTGATTTATTTTTACAAACTGAATTAAAATTCTCATTGTAAAAATTAAGGTTATTGCTAAACCAAACAAAAAACCATTTCCTAACTCTTATGTTTTTAGTTTTGTAAACAGTAAAGACTATAATGAAAATTATTAAATATGCGATTGCTTCATAAAGTTGGGCTGGATGTCTTGGTATATTGTCAACTTTTCTAAAAATAAATGCCCAAGGCATTGTAGTCGGATTACCAATCATTTCCGAGTTCATTAAATTAGCAAGTCTAATAAATGTCGCTCCAAGTGGTGCAACGATTGCAATTAAATCAAGTATTTTAAGATATTTTATTTCATATTTTTTTGAATATAAATAAAGTGAAATAACTAGTCCAATTGTTCCTCCGTGGCTTGCTAATCCGCCATAACCAATAAATTTTATTTCTCCAATTTGATTTACTTTTATTGGTAAAAATATTTCTAATAAATTTTTTGAATAATATTCAAAACATAGATGGCGATGTCCTAATCTTGCTCCAACAAAAATTCCAACTATTCCGTAAATAAAAAGTGCTTCGTGTGCACTTTGTTTAAGCTTTCTCTTCGGAAAATTCCTTTTAGTATGTGCATACATAAAAGCAAACCACAAACAAATAAAAGTCCGTAGTATCTTAATGGAAAACCATAAATGTTTATTATTTCGGGATCAAAATCCCAATTTATGTACAATGCAATCATATTTTTTTATTAATTTTTATTTTCTGCGATTTTTAGGCAATCTTGCCACCAAGTTTTTTATTTAGTTTCTTTTCTCATTAAATTACTACCCATAAAATATATTCCGATTATTATAAATGGAATACTCAATAGTTGCCCCATATTTAATTTCATTCCATTTTCAAACTCCACTTGATTTATTTTTACAAACTCAATTAAAATTCTCATTGTAAAAATTAAGGTTATTGCTAAACCAAACAAAAAACCATTTCCTAACTTTATGTTTTTAGTTTTGTAAACAGTAAAGACTATAATGAAAATTATTAAATATGCGATTGCTTCATAAAGTTGGGATGGATGTCTTGGTATATTTTCACGAACTTTTCTAAAAATAAATGCCCAAGGCATTGTAGTCGGATTACCAATCATTTCCGAGTTCATTTAAAACAGCAAGTCTAATAAATGTTGCTCCAAGTGGTGCAACTATTGCAATTAAATCAAGTATTTTAAGATATTTTATTTCATATTTTTTTGAATATAAATAAAGTGAAATAATTAGTCCAATTGTTCCTCCGTGGCTTGCTAATCCCCGATAACCAATAAATTTTATTTCTCCAATTTGGTTTATTTTTATTGGTAAAAACATTTCTAAAATATTATTTGAAAAATATTCAAAGTCATAAAATAAACAATGTCCTAATCTTGCTCCAATAAAAATTCCAAATATTCCGTAAATAAAAAGTGCTTCGTGTGCACTTTCTTTTAAGTTTTCTCTTCGGAAAATTCCTTTTAGTATGTACATACATAAAAGCAAACCACAAACAAATAAAAGTTCGTAGTCTGTTTAATGAAAAACCATAAATATTTATTATTTCGGGATCAAAATCCCAATTTATGTACAATGCAATCATATTTTTTTTATTAATTTTTATTTTCTGCTATTTTTCGATAAACTTCCCACCAAACTTGCTTAATATGCGTGATAAAATCAAACAAAGCCTCCCAAATTAAGGATTGATATGTGTGATTGCTAAGACACAATATTTATTTTCAAATATATAAGTTTTTCTTAATTTTTGTAGCTTATTTATCCTGTTTCTTACTTCGGAAATCTCATATTTCATTCCCTGAACATTTTTCCACGTTTATGGGTTCACAAACTTAGGCTTACTTTCGTTTCGTCTAATGTTGCATTCATATTCCCATATTCCCAATGCATCCGAAGCCTTGACTTCACAGTTGTGATAAAGCCGATTGTCGGATTCAAGAACAAGTATTTTTATGGAGTCGTTTGTACACCATCCCCTCGTTTTTGGTGATGAATAGTAGGTCTTGCCACTAAGTACTTCGCCAAGTATTTTTCCATGTAGCGCCCAATGATGATCGTAACATTCACGTGTGGAGACATAAATATCCTCCATCGCCACCCCTTGTGTTTTCCCCAAACCCAAAAAAAGGAAGAGAGATTTGTTGCGGAATTTCAATATATTTCCGGATCGAGATAAGCATTCAAATACCCAGCCTTCACCTTTTGAGTGCAACTTCTATGAAATTCTCCCTTTCTCTGTACAAAATGATAGGAAGCACCAATCGATTGTTCTCCAATTTGAGTAAATCCTCAGTATCAATTTTACGCACATCAATAGACAGTAATAAATCGATACTGATATGGTAGTAATGCGCTATTTTCTTCAAAATATAATTAAGAGTCTCAGATGTGCCATCTTCATACTTAACATAATCTTGGTAATGCAAAAACTCTCGGCTAGTTCTCCTGCAATATCTTATGCTTTAGCTGAGTCATGATGTTATCTAAAAATAAGTACCTGACGATTTATTACAATTTTTAACAGCAAATATATTAAAAAATGTTTGCAACTTGTACTAATTTAGTTTTCTCTAAAAACAAATTAAAATGATACGGGCAATTTTGCATATGGATTAGATTACCTTTTTTGTATCCTCTGAAAGACTTACTCGCCATCAACTTTATCTATAAGGTCAAGCTTATCAGACGAAGCTGACAAACTTATACAATCTTTAAAATTATTTATTTGGTGAACCCTGAGAAGTGTACACTCATTATACTTTTTTTAACAAGATCAATTGACAGGGCTATTTAAACCAACTAAGAAATTATTATTATTTAAATTTATTTTTTAATATGGATCCTTCATCTTATATTAGTACTTTTAATATATTTGTTTTTTACTAATGTTTTATATTAATCAACATGTTTAACTGTTTTTTATGTAATATGATTTAAAAGCAAAAGTTAAATTATAAAATAACGTAATACAAATCTATTATGTAAATCAAAAATTTATCATTTAGCAGTTAGTTGAGCTGGTTAAAACTATATTATTATTGATGAATCTATAGTGTTAGCCTCAATATTATGAATGATAATAAAATATCTATTGTTAATAATGGAATACGTTTTAAGACATGTGAAATAAAAGAGTCTTCAAATCACTCTTTATTATCCCACTGTATATAAGCTCAAAAAGTATTTTATAATTGTGCTTTTAGAATTTTAGATTTTGAAGCAGTCACATTATTTAAACTGGTGATAATTTTTTCTAATGAAAAGCAATTTGTTGATATAAAAAATAAAAAATTAATAGAACTGACTAATACAAAACTGATGATTGATTAAAGTATATTACTTTACTGGATACTCTTAAATTTAAAAATAGTTTTCATTCAAGCCGGAATCTATTAACACACTTAAAGGGAACTTACACAGTTCTTAGCCATCGGGGCAACCCTCAGGAGATTTGTTTAGCTGGATTATTTCACAGTATATATGGCACTTCATCTTTTAAGAAAAAATCTATTAATTTAGATAAACGAGTAATGGTTCAAGATATTATTGGAGTAGACTCTGAAGAGTTAGTTTATTTGTTTTGTGTTACAAATAGAAAATTTCTTCAACAAATTGATAATGAGAATATGGAATTATACAATAGAATAACAGATGAAAATGTTAAAATTTCGAATGAAATTCTGAAAATCTTTAATTGAAATAGAAGCTGCAAATTTAATTGAGCAATTCCCTCATCTCTTTTTTGGAAAAAAAAGAGCTTTAAATACATCGATAATATCCCGGAGGAAAAAATCACTTAAGTAATCCTGCACAAAAAGAATTAAAAAAAATAGTAGATCAATACAGAAATAAAAGGTTGTTTTTCTACTAAATAAATATATTAAAATGCTATCTAATACAGAAGAAAACTTACCTTATATATGGTATAAAAAAGAAAATGACGAAAGAGATTCTCTAAGAAATTATTAAAGATGAGATTGATATCATATTAAAATTAATTCATACAAATGGTGCAATTTTATTTAGAGGCTATGACATTGATAATGGGATTCTCTAGAGAAACGTACTTCTAATTTTAGCTTTGGTGACAGTTTAGATTATATTGGTGGAAACTCACCCAGAACGAAGTTACACAATAAATATATACATCAACTGAACATCCATCAGAGTCATTCATTTCTCTTCATAATGAGCTATCTTATGCCAGTAACTGGCCTAAGTTTTTATTTTTCAGTTGCTCTATTCCTTCACATATTGGAGGAAGCACTGTCATTGCTGACAGTAGAAAAATATATAATGATCTTTCTGAAAAATTGCTAAACGAATTCAAAAATAAAGGTGTTAAATATATCAGAAACCTTAATAATGGTATCGGCGCTGGGGTTTCTTGGCAAAAAACTTTTGAAACCAATAACAAATATGAAGTTGAAGAACATTGCAAATTAAATCAAATTAACATAAAATGGCTTAACAATAATAACTTACAATTAATTCAAAACAGACAAGCTGTTCTTCACATGATATTTCGAAAGATTGGGTTTGGTTTAATCAAAGCTAATCAATCTCACTTTTCAACTAATCCACCTAAAATATATGAAGCTCTTATGGATTTCTATGAAGATGATGTATTTAGTATGCCTCAATATGCATGTTTTGGTGATGGAAGTTTGATTCCTTTAGAATACTTTGATGAAATAAGAGAAGTAACAAAAAAACATAGTGTTTATTTTAAGTGGAACAAAGGTGACTGCTAATTCTTGATAATATTTTAATTGCTCATGGCAGAGAACCTTTTCAAGGAGAACGAAAAATCCTAGTTTCTATGTTATAGGATATAATATTTCTAATACTATGATAAAAACGATATTTACGAGATAAAAAAACTATAGTTTCAAGAGTACCAGATGGCCTTCCGGAAGAGACATTATTAACTTAAAATTTAAAATACGCAATACAAAATATAACAAAATCATTGACGCATAACGTTTTAGATTTACTTCTTTGAATGACTGAATGAAATATTTAATTGGTTCAGTAATTTTTCCGATTCCTAAATCAATTGAAAAGGTTTGAAATAATTTTATGAAAAACCTGAGAAATTAAAAACAGAAGCGAGCTTTCACCTTCAATTTTCGACATGGGTTTATCGATGGATACTGAACCAAAAAAATAGAGTAAACGAAAAATAAGCTATTTAGATTATGCTTTATTTAGAACTTAAAACATGCTGCAAAACAGTTTTATCGTAGTTAAGCTTACAATTTCATCTAAAATTAACTGATAATTATTAAATAAAAAAAAATGATTTCCATTCAAAACACGTATATCTATGGGTATTGTCGTTTCATTTTGCCAATCCTTTAATTGATTCATCTTAATTTTTTCTTGATCTCCAATTCTTAAGAAAATCGGTAAAGACATTTTGTCCACAACTTCTAAGTATTTATAATTTTCAATCGATCTAAAATCGGACCTCAATATTGGTTCAAAAAATAATTTGATATATTCATTTTTCATAATCTCATCTGAGATCCCCCCCATTAAAAATATTTCATTCCAAAATTCGTCCATTTTAAATAATATATATTTTTTTCAAATTCTGACAGAAGGAAATTTTACCGAGTAAAATACAAAAACAGTGGTAATCTTTTTTTGTCCTTAATAAGCATTTTTGCAAGTTCATTCCCTAAAAGTCCTACATGTATGACCGTAAATAATGTAATCTGTATTTTCAATACTATTTACAACTTGGTTATAAACATCTGAAAACTTGTGGACTGAATTGGTTAATACAATCCTGATTAAGTCTTTACCTCTGCCAGGAGTTCTACGGATATCCATTCATAATCTGAAGGGGTCTTTAATTCAAAACTTCGATATGAATATACATTACCTCCTGCAAAAGGCAATGCAATAATTTTAATTATTGGGCTTTTCATCATTAATTTGTAATTTTTTAGATGCAACGATATAGAATATTTTCTTTTCTATGCTAAAGAAAAAAGTGATTCCCATATGAGGCACTAATTTGGTGTCGTTTTTAATTGTATAATATTACTAGATATTATAATTTAAAAAACACTTTTATTTCCTAAATCGATTCTAATGAATCAATATATAATTTATCTAATTTTTCTATATTTTTAATTTTTCTATATTTAATAGAAACCAAAGTATTCAAAATACCTAATAAGGAAAATAGAAACATAATTGCTATTGTCTTATTTGGTAAGCTGTTTGTCAGATGTTTAAAATCAAAGTATTTTACAATTGGCAATATCAAAAAATCAACTATAATTCCACCTAAAAGGTATGATAGTAAAATAGCAGATCCCATAATAATTGTTCTATATCCCATAACTCTTCCATCAAGTTCATGTGGCACTATAACATGCCAAAATGAATTTATGAGCACATTTATAATCGTTATGGAAAATGCTAAAACAAAAGCAACAATGCTCAGCAAAACTGAATTAATATATAAAAAAACACATGAAAACAGCACCAAACCAATAAAAATATTCAGATTAAAAACAGCAGCAACAGGATTTTTTATTCCCTTATAAAAAGATGCAAAAAGGCCCCCAGACAAAAGACCAATACCCCCAATTGACATTACTATACTTAACGTAATTTCGTTTGAAAAATCTAAGACTAATGGTGCAATCATTACAGATGCCATACCAAGAGGTAAATTAGTTATAAAATAGTATCCTAAAATTCGAACTAGACCTTTTTCACTTTTTAAATAAGAAAACACAATTGTTGAATCTTTAAACAAGTTAACTCTCTTAATTTCTTCTCTACTTTCTCCGAAATTAAAAAATAAGAAAACGAATACCGTTATAAAATAAGTTAACAAATCTATATACAATAAGCCTTTTAAACTTATAATAGCAAGCATTATAGGTGCTAGAATAGGTGCCAGAATTCTGACTATGGCAAATCCAATCTGCTCAATACCTTTAGCTTTCCTTGCGAGCTTTTTTGGAACCAAAAATTTTGTAGAAACATAATATGCTTGAGTAATAAATCCGTTACAAATAGATTTTACTAGAACAATCAAAATGATGGACCAATCGGATAATAGATCATTATCTACTAACAAAATTAACATTAGTGTTCCTATACCAGCAATCGCTTGCCCAAGTATTATGGTTATTTTTCTATCCCATCGATCTATAAAACTTCCAATAAAAAGGGCTTAATAGTATTTGAGGTGCAATTGCGGAAAAGCTAATTAACGCATAAGACAATGTTGATGTAGTATGATTTAGTGTCCAAATTCCAAGTGTAAATCCTGTTAATGCATTTCCAAATGAAATATTAGTACCAATAATAATAAGAATAAAACTTTTTCATTTAAACCCAATTTTTAATTTCAATATTTTGAGAGCTACTAGCAATTCGTAAAACTTCAATAAAATCTTCACAAATTAGCTCTATCAATAAGGGATTTATAAAATCTTTTCTATACTTACAATTAACAGCAATTCCATTTTTATATATTTCAAGTGTAAATGATAAGTTAAAATGTATATGATGACTCAGGTTACTGTGGGAAGACTTTGCCTCACTTAATATCTCTTTCATTATAAACGTCTGCAATAACATTGATCATTGCTGACATTAAATCATTCCATGAAACATTTACATCTTCAACATAGTTCTGGTAATAAATATGATCCATCGCTTCTATGAGCTGATCTTTGCATAACATTAATGAACTCTGAAAATCTTTTTCATCATCAACTTTAATCCTAACTAACAAATTCCCAATTAACCATCCAACGATTTTTGAAAAATCTTCATTACTTCTAGTTGATATTGGAGACAAAATTACAAAATCATTCTGATTGCATATTCTTGATAAAAAAACACTATAACAAGTGAAAATAAAATTAAATAAGCTTACTTTATATTCAGAAGATGCTCTTTTAATGTCGTTTAAGATCTCCTCGGATAATACGAACTTGTAAGATGCACCATTTGTTATTTCATTTCTTGAAACATTCAAATCATCTTTTTTATGCTTTTTGAAAATATCCGATTCATTTAGAACATCTTCGCCCTTATTTAACAATAATACATTATCTAAATATTTCTCTTTAAGATTTAATTTAGCAGGAGTATTCTTTAAAAGATTTATGAAATGCGATTGGTGCATGCTTAATTTATCACCCTTATAATGCTCATTATGATATTTAACATAGTCTTTAAATTGTAATTCAAGAGGTTTTAGCGGGTTTTCCTTATTATCTTTATAAGCATTGTAAATTAAATACAGCTCATCTACTAATATTTTGATTGCTGTAGCATCACAAATGATATGGTCCACAACAAAAATAAACATGTACCTACCTTCTTCATATTTAATTAAATTACATGAAAAAGATTGTTCAGTACTAAAATCAAACAAATGATTTGAAATTTTGTCCACAAGTGACGCCATTTCTTCATCTTTTTGTTTGCTTTCACTTATATCAATTAATTTAAGACTATTTGGAAAATTATCTATCTCATATATTCTTTTGAAAAACATCTTCTCCACGACGACAAAATAATGTTCTTAAATTTTCATGTCTTAAAACTAAACTTTCTAATGTTTTAGATAGAGCTTTTTCATCAACATTATAAAGTTCTGTTTTAATTACTGTGTTTTTTGCCGTGCATATTCCTAATTCATATTCTTTAAACCTCCATTTTTGATTGTACAAAACTTCATGTAGTTCTTCTCCTATATAATCTTTACGACTAATCTCTTTTAATTCTTTAATACGATCATTGTTTATATTTTTGTCTTCTATAACTTTAGAAAGCAACTCTATGGTTGGATTTACAAATAAATCTTTAATTGTCACATCTTCTGTTAATTTTTTTTGTATTCTAAATATAATTTGCATTCCAATTAATGAATGTCCGCCTAATGCAAAAAAATCATCTTTAATTCCAATCTCCTCTATACCCAATATTTCTTGCCAAATCTCAACTAACTTGCATTGGATTTCGTTAATTGGAGCAACATATTCATTTTTTATCAAATCTTCCCCTTCCATTTTTGACAATTCATTTCTATCAATTTTACCATTTTGGGTTAATGGAAATTTTTCTAACTCAACTAAGCTGGTCGGCATCATATAATCTGGCAAAACTACTTTGAGATAACTTAGTACTATTTCAGGACTTATAATTATCTTAGCATCATGTGATTTATACTTCTCTAGTGTTTCATAGACAGGATTATTATTGGTTAACTTACCATTAGTTTCTTTATTTGTAATGGTATCTATAGATAGTCTAGTACCATAGACAATAAAAAGTCTAGAATTTTGCAAATCCATTTCTTGCTCAATCTTTACGGAATAGCCCTTTTCTAACAAAGTCGATTTTATAAATTCAAGACGATTTTCTTTGTCATGAACCTCAATTATAATTTGTCTTATTTTATTCCAATCTTTTTCTTGAATTCCATTAATAACATCTAATTCAGCTTTTTCAACATCGATTTTAAGCAAATCGATTTTATCAATACGCTCCTCTTCAATAATCGTTGAAATAGTGCGTATTTGACAAAAAACTTCTTCTTGAGAGTCAATAATAAAATCTACTAATTGTTTATTGTCTGTTAAAGGATTTACATTTCCTAGATAGCTAGATAACAACTCACTATCTTCTTCTAAATTTGGATATTGAGTTGATATAACTGTATTATTCTACAAATGAGAAAGCTACATTATCTTCATTTTTATCCCCAATTCCATAATTGAGATTTTTAAAAAATGCTTTATCTGAATGAATGAATAAATTCATATTTAAAACATCAAATAACTGGTTGATTGGCTCAAAACTATATATAGTAAGATTATCTGCTTGATTTGCAAAAAATAGTGACGCAATTCCAATATTTGCCCCAACATCAAATATAATGTCACCTTGGTTAATTGTAATATTTGATAAATATGTATTGGTTTGAAATATTTCTTTATGTAAAAATTCTAATTCACTTTTTCGGTATGCAAATGCACTAAAATCTTTATTAAGTACTTCATAGCATAAATTATTTGCTGCTATTTTATCCTTATATATTTCTTTTATATAACTAGCACGTGCCTCCACAGAGCTCTTATTCGCTATATAGTAACCCACCATATACTTGTTTACACCAATATCTGTATGTCTTTCCTTTACTAAAACACAACTCTGATTAACACCCGGAATTTGAGACAATACATTTTCTACTTCTCCTAACTCTACTCTGTGTCCTCTAATTTTTACTTGATGATCCTCACGTCCTAAAAATTCAATATTGCCGTCAGGAAGCCATCTACCTAAATCCCCAGTATTATAAACTTTTGTATCACTTTGAAATGGATTATTGATAAACTTTTCGGCTGTTAAATCCGGTCGATTCAAATAACCTCTTGCCAAACCATCTCCTGATACATAAATCTTACCCGCAACTCCGATGGGAACCAAATGCTTTGATGAATCCAATATTAAACAGCTTAAAGTTGGAATTGCTTTACCAATGTTAGATTGTTCGCATTCTATTTCACTTTCTTTAATTTCTTTATAGGTAACATGAACGGTAGTTTCTGTTATACCATACATATTGATTAACTTTATTTTAGAATATCTCTTAAACCAGTCAGAAAGTAATAATGGATTTAATGCTTCTCCTCCAAAAATAATATATCTTATTTTAAATTCTCTTTTTTCTTTTCTTCGTTCAAATTCTATTAAATTGTAAAATGCTGAAGGGGTTTGATTTAAAATTGTAACAGATTGATCATATAATAATTCTATGAATGCTGGGGTATCTTGAGCAATACTTTTAGGTATGATCACTAATTTACCTCCATATAATAATGCTCCAAAAATTTCCCATACTGAAAAATCAAAGCTATATGAATGGAACATTGTCCATACATCTGTTTCTTTAAAATCAAATAGCGATTTTTCATTAAAAAAAAGTCTCACAACATTTTTGTGCTCCAGTAAAGTCCCTTTTGGGTTTCCAGTGGTTCCAGATGTATATATTACATAAGCTAAACTATTTGGCGTGGTGATCTTTTCGAGATTTAATTTAGAATATTTCTGTTGATTTTCATAAAACAACTCTAATTCTTCTTCATTGATTATGACTTTACTGGCGCTATCTTTAACAATGTAATCAATTCTTTCATTAGGATAGCCGGGATCTATGGGAACATAAGCTGCTCCAGATTTTAATACCCCTAAGATTGCAAAAATCATTCTTTCACTGCGATCTAACTTAATACCAACCAAATCGTCCGGTTGGACATCATAACTAGTCCTCAAATAGTTCCCTAATTGATTAGCCAATTGATTAATTTCTAAATAACTAAACTTTTTTTCTTCAAAAACTAATGCTACGTTGTTTGGTGTTTTTTCGACTTGTTCTTCAAATAAATCAATTATCGTTTTATCTTTTGGGTAAGATACATTCTGTTCATTAAATAAATTTAAAATCTGATGCTTTTCATATTCTTCTAAATAATCGATTTCATCGATTGCTTTTTCTGGTTGATCAATTGCTTTTGAAAGTAAATTTTGAAAATGTGTAATCATTTTTTCGATCCAAAAGAAATCATAAATATCTGTATTATATTTCAAATGTAATTGCAGTTCATCATCAATCATTGAAAATGAAAAGGTTAGATCAAAAGGACTTGCCTCTTTAGCAATATCCTCATAAGATGCTATCTCTAAACCTTTTAAATCATGATTTACCAAGTTAGCAATGCCTTGCTGAGTTTGCAAAACAACCATTACATCAAACAATGCAGAGCGACTTGCATCCCTTTTAAATTTAAGTTGATTTATCAGATCATTTAATGAGTAATCCGAATTCTCATAAGCCCCTAATAATGTTTCTTTTTGATATTTTAATAAATTTGAAAATGTAATTTCTTCTTTAAATCGAGTTCTTATAGCCAAGGTATTAATATATAGCCCAACTTGATTTTGTAAATCAACATGTTCTCTACCTGCTATGGGTGTTCCAATTATTATATCATTTTGTCCTGTATATCTATGCAATAAAGTATTTACACCAGACATTAAAAGCATAAATAAAGTAGCATCATGCTGGCTGGCGAATTTTTTGACTTTTTTTGAAAAATTCTGATCAAAAATATGACTAATAGTTTCTCCGTTGTAACTTTGAATTATTGGCCTTTTTTTAAAACTAGGTAAATTTAATATTGGTAATTCTCCTTCAAATTCTTTTAACCAAAATGTTTTTTGTTTTTCTAATCTTTCCAAAACAATATCACTTTTCAGCCATTGTGCGTAATCTTTGTATTGAATTTTTAATGCTGGTAATGATATTTTACTGTCGTTAATTAATGCATTATAAATTTGGATAATTTCTTTAGTTAAGATATCTAAGAAAAACCATCTCCAATAGTATGATGAATAGTAATAGCCAAAATATGTTCAATATTCGACAATTTTATAATTTTAGCACGAACCAAAGGAGCCTGGGTCAAATCAAATTGATTTCTAAACTCTTCTTCTATAATCTTCTTCGCAAATGATGCACCACTTACACTAATATCTTGAAAATCAACATCAAAATCAACCTGACTATAATCTAATATAAATTGTTTGATATCGCCTTTATCATCCTTTCTAAAAGAAGTTCTTAAACTATCATGTCTTTGAATAACCGTTTTAAAAGCAGTCTCAAGATTAGCAAAAGAAAAATCTCCTTTTAGTACAAAAACATTTGAAATATTATATGCTAAACTTCCTCCTTCAAATTGACTAAGTATCCACAACCTTTTCTGCGAAGATGTCAAATCATAATTCTCTTGAACTTTTGATACTGGTATTGAATAATTCTCTTCCTTATTACTTAAAAACTTTATTAAATCCTGTTTGTTTGTTTTTATTTCATCAATAATGTGCTCTGATAAACTGCTTCCTTTAAACTTTACAATTAGTTCGTTTTCTTCAACTTTAAGATAAATTTCTTCACTTACCAGTTTTTTTATTAAATCAATCATATTAAATTTTTATTTCATTAAAAAATTCATCAACATTACTAGAGCAGTGAATATTATTTATAGCATCAATATTTTCTGCTAGAAAATAAATAGTTGGTTTAACAAACATTTCTTTGAGAGAAATGTTAATTCCAAAAGTTTTCTTTATAGTATTCATTATTGTCATCGCCTTCAACGAATCTCCTCCTATCTCAAAAAAACTATCGTTAATTCCAATATCTTTTATTCCAAAAAGTCTTGCCATATTTTACACAATATTTTTTCTGTTTCAGTCGTAGGCGCTATATACTTAGACTTAAGCAATGGCCTTTCTGTTTTAACTTTTACAAAAGCAGTAGCTTTTTCAACTTCTCTGATAACTTTATCTACTGTAAGATTTTTTGAATCGCTAATCCAATTTTCTAGATCTTTCGTTGAAACAATAAAATTGGGCAAATTATATAAGATTGAATATTCTAACAATTTAATTCCTTCGGCATTTGTGATTCCTGTTTGATCTAAATACCTTTTAATTCTTGATTTATACTTTTACGTTTCCTTGCATCAATAGCCATACCACCTTCTTTCCAAGCATCCCACAAGATACTTATAACCTTATTTCCAGACCTTTGCGCCTGTGCAAAATAGTTTTGAAAAATATTAGCAGCAATATACCCTACTTGTCCAAAAGGAGCCATTAAAGAAGAGTTTGACGAACACATAACAAAGAAATCTAAAGTGTATTTTAAGGAAATATCATAAAGATTTTTAGTTCCCAATATCTTGGCAACAAAAACATTTTCACATTCTTCGTTGGTTCTATCTTGAATTAATCCATAAAAATCTGCTACCCCAGCAGAGTGAATAATTCCATTCAACTCTAGCTCATTTTCTTGTATTAATAAACTTATTTTAGACTCTAAAATTTGTTTATCAATCAAATCTGACTCGATAAAAATGATTTTACTTTTTCCAGTATTTAATTTTTCTAAGTAATCGTCCTCTGGATATGTTCTTCCAACCAAAATTAAATTAGCATCATACTCATTAACCAGATATTCACTAAATACTCTTGCAATACCACCATTACCACCAGTAATTAAATAAGTACCATTTTTTTTAAAATTGCCACTTGGAACAATATTTTTATCTTCAATCATTTCATAGGTAGGCTCCCATAATTCACCTTTCCTGTAAGCTATTATTTCCTTAGACCTGTAAGTATTAGATTCAAGAATTAATAAATTAAGAATATCGTTTGATGTATCACTAAATTCTAAAGTGTCATATTCAATGCAATTACATTTAATCTGTGGATATTCCTTTGGTATCACTTTTAAAGCTCCTAGTACCGTAGATTTTTCATATTTCATCTCATCTTGATTAAAAACTTTAAAAAGATTTGAAATAACAACATCTATTGTTAAACTTGAATTCTTAATTTTTAATTCAAAACTCCTTGCAATATTCAAAATACTAAAATAACCACTATACTGAATAGCTCGAAGTGACTCATTTGAATATTTATCAACTTCGTCACAAGTATTCCAAAGATGTAAAATTCTGCAGGTACCTTTTATTTGTGTAGATAAATAATCGAAAAGCTGTTTATAGTTGTCTTCATTAAAAATGTTGATATAAAACTCATTTCCATTATTAATGAATTCTTCACCTTGTTTTACATAAAAAATAGTACTCGACTCATTTTTAAGTTTTTTTTGTACCGATTTAGATAAGTTTGAATCATTTACGAAAACTATAGTCCAATCAAACGCTTCTTGTGAATTTAAACTAAGATAAGTTACTTGCTTCCATTTCTGATTATATATGTATTCCGTGACATTTTCTGCTTTTTTTATATCTCTAGAACCATTCTCCAAAATCTTACTAAAAGGATCTACTCTTACAGGGAAAACATTTTTCTCAAATGAATATGATGGAGCAGAAATTTTAAAATTTTTCTCAAATTCATAAAAAGTATTCCAATTCACATCAATTCCTGCTTTCCACAATTCTCCAACACATTGCATTAATTTTTTGTTGTCATCAATTTCTTCAAAAGGATGTTTAATTAAATTCATAGAAATAATATTTCTATGAATTTTATCCAAATTGTTTTGTTGAAGAAAAGTAGTTAAAGCTGTTCCTGGTCCAACTTCAATAAATACGACATCATCATCTTCCAGCAAAGTCTTGATTCCTTTAGAAAAATTAACTGTATTTTTTAAATGAGAACCCCAATACTCTACAGAAATTGCTTGCTCATTAGTAATATATTTGCCATCAAAATTGGAAATAAAAGGTATTTCAGCTTTAGATAATTTTACCTTGTTAATTTCTTTTTTTAAATCCTCTAAAATTGGATTCATCATTTCAGAATGAGATGCAATAGCTATTTTTAATCTTCTAAAAGGTACTTCTTTTAAAGAAAGATTCTTTTCTAATTCTACTATTTGTTCAATTGTTCCTGATGCTACGAATGAATCCGGAGAGTTTATTGCCGCAATTGAGACTTTTTCTAACAATGAAGCGGGAATCGATTCAGCCGATACTCCTATGCTCAACATGCAGCCTTCGTCAACTTGACTCATTAGTCTACCTCTAGCAGAAATTATTTGCAATGCATCTTCAAAAGTAAAAACACCACTCACACAGGCCGCTACATATTCACCAAGACTATGGCCAATCATCATGTCTGGCTTTACTCCCCAATGAATGAATAGTTTTGCTAATGAATATTCGAAAAGAAAGAGTAATGGCTGTATATTCTCAATATCATTAATTAGTTTATTTTGAAATTCATCAAGGGATTCGTTAAAAATGATTTTTTTAAAATCTTTTCCATTTATACTTTTAAGACAATCAAAACCTTCATCCATTACCTTTTTAAAATAAGGTTCAGATAAATAAATTTTGTAGCCCATATTAATGAATTGCGTTCCACCTCCAGGAAACATAAAAACCACTTTCCTTTTCTTTTTAAAAGTCTCTTGAACAAATTTATCTTCCTCAGAAATTTTTAATAAATCAATTAATTCTTGATTATTTGCGCAAACAAAATAATCCTGAATATCAAATTTAGCTCTTGTTGTATGAAGAGTATAAGATAAATATGAAAGATTGACTTCTGGGTTGTTCTTTAAAAAGGGAATTAGATCATTTTTGTACCTCTGCAAAGATGCTGAGCTTTTTGCCGAAAGTCTCACAATCTTATAAGGACGATTATCAAATGATTCCTCATTGGTAGAAAATTCTTCCAATACAATATGTGCATTAGTTCCACCAATACCAAAAGAGCTAACTCCTGCCCTTAAAGGCTCTTGATTTACACTTTTCCATTCCTGACAATTTTGATTCACATAAAAAGGACCATTTTTAAAATCAATATTAGGATTTGGTTCATCATAATTCAATGAGGGAGGAATAATTTTATGTTTTAATGATAAAGCAGTTTTAATTAATCCAGCTATTCCTGCAGCAGCACTCAAATGTCCCATATTGGATTTCACAGAGCCTAAAGCACAATGTTTTTCTTTATTGAAATTAAAGGCTTTATTTAAAGCTTCTATTTCTATTGGATCTCCAAGTTTAGTTGCTGTACCATGCGTTTCAATATATGATATTGAAGCAGCAGGAATACCAGCAATCGCATGTGCCAATTTAATACAATTTGCCTGACCATCTACACTTGGGGACGTGTAACCAATTTTATTGCTTCCATCATTATTAACTGCTGATGCTTTGATTACGGCATAAATAGAGTCTTTATCTCTAATTGCATCATCTAATCTTTTAAGAACAACAACACCTATACCTTCACCTGAAATTGTACCAGAAGCATTAGCATCAAAAGATCTGCAATGTCCGTCCTTCGAGAAAATCATACCTTCTTGATAAAAATAACCTCTCTCTTTCAGTGTATTAATTCTAATCCCGCCTGCAATGGCTACAGAACATTCTCTAAGTAAAAGATTTCGACATGCTAAATGCACTGCAGTGAGTGAACTTGAACAAGCGGTGTCTATATAGTAACTTGGACCTTTTAAATTTAATTTATAGGAAATTAAAGTGCTTATATAATTTTTATCAGATATTTGATTAAGATAAAATGGATTAACATTACTTCCTTGAGAAGTCAATGCATGAACTCTCCAATTTAGATTATCGTTAGCTGCAACAAAAATTCCAATTCTTTTCGAGATAATCATGAGGGTTACAACCAGCATCTTCAAGTGCTACCCATACTTGCTCATGAAATAACCTTATTTGCGGATCCATTAATGAGGCTTCTTCTTGCGTATATCCAAAAAACGAATAATCAAATGTTTCCGATTCTATTGATGACTCAACTCCTATGAAATTAGGATCATTAATCTGAACATCTGACATTCCAAAACTCTTTAACTCATCGTCAGAGAAAAAAGTAGTCAACTCAACACCATCAATCAAATTTTTCCAAAACTCATTAACATCTCTAGATTTAGGAAACTTTCCTGAGATTCCAATTATAGCTATATCTTTACTATTAGTTTGATTTTTCATATATTCCTAGTTCATTAAATTTATTATATCATCAAGATATTCAGAAATATTCTCATCCTCTGAGCTGCTTTTTTCAACGATTGTTTCTTCATAAAAAATCTTTTGAGTCAAACTCCTAATGGTTGGATATTGAAAAAGTAGAATTATCTTAACATCAAGCCCGAATTCACTATTAATTTTACTTAATATTTTAATCATTTTTAAAGATGTCCCTCCCAAATCAAAGAAATTATCATCTATCCCAACATCCTTGTATTTTCTTTCTAATTCACTTGCTATAATATTTACCATTTTCATCTCTATTTCATTTCTAGGCTCATAATATTCTACACCTGAAGAAAGGACTGACAAATTCTCATTAAGTAAAATATTTTTATCTATTTTACCATTGCTGTTTAGCGGAATATTATCTAATTGAATAAAATATTTGGGGATCATATAAGTTGGTAAAAACACCTTTAGCTGATCTCTTAAATAAATAGTATTTAATTCTTCATCTGAAACGATATATGCTATTAATTGTTTGTTCGAATCATTTCCTTCTCGAGCAATTACAATACTTTGCTTGATACTTGGTATTTCCTGTAAAACACTTTCTATCTCTCCCAACTCTATTCGAAAACCTCTAATTTTAACCTGATTGTCCCTTCTTCCCACATATTCAATATTACCATCAGATAACCAGCGAGCCAAATCGCCAGTTTTATACAATCTAGATTGCATATTCTCTTGAAAAGGGCTTGAAATAAAGCGTTCTTTAGTTAGGTCAGGAAGATTCAGGTAACCTCGTGCCACTTGTATTCCACCAATGAATAATTCTCCTACAACGCCTATGGGTACTGTATTTCCATCTTTATCCAAAATGTATAAACTGGTATTTGAAACAGGCTGACCAATCGGAACTATTTCAAGTCCTTTTACATCCAATGGAACCTGCCAGTAAGTAACATCTACTGCGGCCTCAGTTGGACCGTATAAGTTATACAATGCTGTTACCGGTAATTTTTCTCTAAATGTTAAAACATGACTCTTCTTAAGCTCTTCTCCACTGCATAAGACACGTTTTAATGTTCTGCAATCATCAAGGTTTATGTCTTGCAAAAACACTTCAAGCATTGAAGGGACAAAATGAATCGTTGTTATTTCCTGCTCCGCGATTATATTTTTTAAATAAAAGCTGTCTTTCTGTCCTCCAGGTTTTGCTAAAACTAATTTTGAACCGCTTATCAAAGGCCAAAATATTTCCCAAACTGAAACATCAAAACTAAAGGATGTTTTTTGTAAAGTTTTGTCTAATGGAGTCAGCCCATAATATTCCTGCGTCCAATACAATCGATTTACAATATTTTTATGCTCTACCATAACTCCTTTTGGAGTACCCGTCGAACCAGAGGTATAAATCACATAAACTAAATTATCAACACTAATTTCAATATCTAAAGCCAAAATGGATTCGTTATTAAGATTCTCAGACTCTTGATCTAAATAGATCAAATCTATCTCTGGATCATTTAATGTCAATGGGCAGCTTTCTGAACTGGTTAAAAGAATTTCACTTCCCGAATCTTCTAACATATAGTTAATTCTGCTAATAGGATATTCAGGGTCTATAGGTACGTAGGCACCTCCGGCTTTTATAATTCCAAGCAATCCTACAATCATTTCAATAGAACGATCAATACATATTGCTACTAATGATTCCTTTTTTACTCCTCTTCTTTGAAGGTAATGAGCTAACTGATTCGAACGCTTATCAAGTTCTCTGTATGTTAATTCTTCTTCATCAAAAATCAAGGCTATATCATCTGGCGATTGATTCGCTTGGATTTTTAATAAATCGACTAAAGTTTTATCATGATCATATGTCTTTAAGGTATCATTGAAGTCTGCCGTTAATGTTTTCTCTTCTTCTAAACTTAGAAATTTAAGATCTTTTATCTGTTGATGCGGATTATCTACAATATTACTTAACAGAAGTTCATAATGACTTGCCATGCGCTCTATTGTCTCTTGTTTAAATAAATCTGTACAATATTCTATACTCAATTCAAGTCCTGACTTATTTTCTGTTAGATTGAATATTAAATCAAATTTACTTATAGATTGTTTTAATTTCTGAATTGAGAATTTTAAACCTGCAGAATCTAAATTAATTTCATATATCTCTGATTTGTCTTGAAAAACAAATAAAACTTGAAACAATGAAGTTGTACTCAAATCTCTGTTTTTAACAACTTTTTCGACTATTTTCTCAAAAGGGACTTCTTGATTCGAATATGCTTCTAAACAAGTCGTTTTGATTTGTTCTGAAAATTCAAGAAAACTTGAAGTCTCATTTAAATGACTTCTCATTACAACTGTATTTACAAAAAAACCTATAAGTCCTTCGAGCTCGTTTTGATCCCGATTAGCAACAGGTGTACCTATGCAAACATCATTTTGTCCAGTATATTTATACATTAATATTTTTAAGCCACTCAAAAGTGCCATAAATAGAGTTATTTCACAATCTATTGATATTTTTTTTAGCTTATCAACTAATGTTCTTTCAAAAATAAAATCTACAGAACTACCATTAATAGACTGTATATTGGGTCTTTTGTAATCTAATGGTAAGTTTAAAGTTTCTGTATTTTTTAATTTATTTTCCCAATACGTCGTTTTCTCTGACAGCACCTTCTCATTGAAATATTGTCTTTGCCAAATTGTATAATCCGAATATTGAATAGGCAACTCATTTAATTGTTGAGGTTCTTTTGTTATTTTAGATTCGAGAATTGATTTTAATTCATTAATTAAAATTGGTATTGACCATCCATCCGCGGCGATATGATGTATCACAACAACCATGTAATGTTGATCTGTATTTTCTTTAATAATTTTGACTCTAAAAGGATAATCCTTATTTAAGTTAAAGGGTTTATAAATTTCTTGATTAATTAAAATTTCAATATCGTCCTGCGTATTGATTTGAAAATTTTCTACATATTCTAATCTCCACAAATCAGGAGTAATTACTTCCTGATAAACGGCTCCATTTTTTTCAATAAAAATAGTTCTCAATGCCTCATGACGATTTATTAAAACTTTAAACATATCTTCAAATACATCTTTATCAACAAATCCTTCTATTTTTAGTGCAAACGGTATATGATAATGTGTACTGCCATATAACTTATCAATAAACCATAATCTTTCCTGAGAATAGGATAATGGAATATCATCTGGGCGTTCATTAATTTTTATAATTGATAACTTACTAGAATATTCAATAGCTTTGATATAAACCGAAAGAGATGCAATTGTAGGGTTCAAAAACAAATCATTTATGCTCAAATCTTTCTTCAGCTCTTTTCTAATTCTAGATCCAACTCGAATTGCTAATAAAGAATGTCCACCTAACTCAAAAAAATTATCATGAATTCCAATTTTATCTCGTTTAAGTAATTCTTCCCATATAGTAGCTAACTTCTGCTCTAATTCGTCTCTTGGTTCAACATATTTAATATTTATTTGAGATAATTCTTTCTCTAATAATACTTTTTTATCTATTTTCCCATTTGCAGTTAAAGGAATTGATTCTAAATTGACAATTAATGCAGGAATCATGTAATCAGGTAATTTTAATTTCAGCTGTTGCTTAATTAATTCCTTATCAAAATCGCCATCTGTAACCACATAAGCTACTAAAGATTTATTTTCATCCTCTTCACGAACTATAACAACATTTTGTTTTAAATTTTTTACTTCTGATAAAGTCTTTTCGATTTCACCAATCTCTACCCTGTAGCCATTTATTTTAACTTGATTATCAATTCTGTCGATATATTCGATATTACCATCTGACAACCAACGAACTAAATCTCCTGTACTGTATAATTTACCATTATAATCGTCGGAGAAAGGATTCTCTATAAACTTATCATTAGTTAAATCAGGCTGATTATAATATCCTCTTGAAATTCCTGCACCCCCAATAAATAACTCTCCAGCAATTCCAATGGGAACAGGGTTCTTAAATTTATCTAAAATATAGGCAACGCTATTTGTAAATGGCTTGCCAATAGGTATAATGTCTTTCTTTTCTGTTAAATCAACTTTATACAATAATTTCCCAATAGTTGTTTCAGTTGGGCCGTAATGATTCAAAACTTTACATTTGTGATCAATATTCTTAATCTTTTCAATTACATCCATCGTTAATTTATCTCCCCCAAATATCACCATTTGTTTAGGCAGAAGTATATTATTATTATATTCCAGGGATTTCCAATGAGATGGCACAATCTTTATACAATCAACTTTGTTATTCTCAAAATATTCATGCATATTACTTGCATTTGTAAGTGACTCTCTTGAAAATAAATGAAGTGTTTTGCCTAAGAGAAGTGAGCTAAACAAAACGGTATTACCAAGATCTGCTGCCATTGTTGACATTAATCCAAATGAAGAACACATTGTTATATCTGTGTGTTCAAAAAGACCAGATATATAATCTAAAACATTATGATGTGATATAACTACTCCTTTGGGCTTTCCTGTAGAGCCTGAAGTATAGATAATGTAAAAGTCATCATTGATAAAATCATCAAAACATATAAGTTCTTTTGTTGATTCATTTTCTTCAAATATTGCTTTATTATCTATGTTAATTAATTCTAAATCATCTTCTGAATCAAATAAATTCTGACAAAATTCATCAGTCAAAACAAACTTTAATTTTGTGTCTTCTGTTATAAATTTAATTCTACTTTTTGGCAATTCACTGTCAATTGATAAATACACCGATCTGATTTTTAAAATCCCCAATATAGCTAAAACCATTTGCAGAGGGCTTTTCAAGCATACACCTATGATTTCTTGAGACTTAACATTTCTAGATAGAAGGTAATTGGCCAGCAAACTTGATTTTTGATCAAGCTCTTTATACGTTAATATTTGATTTTCAAAAACTAGAGCCCTTTCTGAAGGTGAAATTCTTGCTTGTTCTTTAAATAATTCGATAAATGATTTATCATATAATTTATCAGCTTTAGGCTTATTAAATTCAACTAATATTTTATTCTTTTCTTCTTCTCCTAAAATATTTAATTGATCAATTGTATAGTTTGGATTTGTTAGAATAGAAGATATAAGAGTATCATAATGTTCAAACATTCTATTAATAGTTGAATCCTTAAACAAATCCGTATTATATTCTATAAAAATATCTAATTCAGAATCAGTTTCAATCACATTAAATGCTAGATCAAATTTAGACGTTTTTTGAACATAATCTTTCACAACAACGGTTAATTCCCCTATATTTATACTAGGAATTATTTCATTATTATTAAATATAAATGCTATTTGAAATAAAGGATTCCTACTTAAATCCCTTTCAGGTTGAACTCGCTCTACAATCTTTTCGAAAGAAACGTCTTGATTATTAAATACATCTAACGTAGAATCTTTAATTTGATTTAGAAAATCTTTGAATAAACTATCTCCTTTTACTGAATTTCTTAAAACTAATCGATTAGCAAAGAATCCAATTAACTCTTCTATTTCATCATAATTTCGATTTGCTACTGATGTCCCAATACATATATCTTCTTGATTAGTATATTTATAAAGCATTACTTTAAAAATAGCCATCATTGACATAAATAGGGTAACCCCTTCCTCTTTACTATATTTTTTTAATTTACTACTTAACTCTTTATCAATACTATACCTTGTATTACTCCCTTTTAGGCTTAGAAATTTTGGTCGCGGATAATCCGTAGGTAAATTTAATTGAGAAAGATCTTTTAGTTTTTCTTCCCAAAACTTAAGTTTTGTATTTAAAGTTACTTCATCAGTATTTGATCTTTCCCAAATAGCAAAGTCTGCATATTGAATCGGAAGTTCTTTTAATCCATGTTCAATTCCTTTTTCTTCAGATTCATAAATTTCCAATAATTCCTTTACAAAAATTGGCAGCGACCAACCATCAATATTTATATAATAGTAAGAGTAAACAGCATTTTTCAGTTGAAAGTTTAAATAGCTTCACTCTCAATAATAAATCTTTTGACAGATTAAAGGGTTTATCTATCTCATTCTGTATTAGGTAATTTAAATCTTCTTTTTCAGTCGTATTTATTTCTTCAAAAAATGAAACTGATTCGTCATCTATTTTTAATATTTTTTGAAATACTTCTCCTTTATTTTCTACAAAAACTGTTCTTAATATTTCGTGTCTATCAATTATTTTTTTAAATGAGTTATATAAAATTTCAACATTCACATTTCCAAGTAATTCTAATACGACTGGTAAATGAAATTGAACACTTCCTTGTTTTTTATCAACAAACCATAGTCGCTCCTGTGCAAAAGAAAGAGGTATGTTTTCAGTCCTTTTTTGTTTTTCAATTGTTGTAGAAACACGAACTATTTTACATCTATGAATATACTCTGAAAAACCTTCAACTGTAGGATTGATGAATAATTGTTTCACTTCAGCTTCAATATTTAATCTTTTCCTTATCAAGGAAATTACCCTAACAGCTGCGCAGTGAATGTCCTCCTAAATCAAAAAAATTATCGTAAATACTAATTTTATCGATATTTAATAATTCTCCCCAAATATTTACTATTTCTTCTTCTATTTCATTTCTAGCGTTCAGTATATTCTTTACGATTTAAAACTGAATCATTGAATTTTGGTAATGCTTTCTTATTAATCTTACCATTAGATGTCAATGGAATTTCATCTATACTTATAATAGATAATGGGATCATATAATCTGGCAGCCTCGTTCTAAGAAAAATCGCTTATCTTCTATTAAATCTAAAACTCCATCTGAAACGATATATGCTATTAATTGTTTGTTCGAATCATTTCCTTCTCGAGCAATTACAATACTTTGCTTGATACTTGGTATTTCCTGTAAAACACTTTCTATCTCTCCCAACTCTATTCGAAAACCTCTAATTTTAACCTGATTGTCCCTTCTTCCACATATTCAATATTACCATCAGATAACCAGCGAGCCAAATCGCCAGTTTTATACAATCTAGATTGCATATTCTCTTGAAAAGGGCTTGAAATAAAGCGTTCTTTAGTTAGGTCAGGAAGATTCAGGTAACCTCGTGCCACTTGTATTCCACCAATGAATAATTCTCCTACAACGCCTATGGGTACTGTATTTCCATCTTTATCCAAAATGTATAAACTGGTATTTGAAACAGGCTGACCAATCGGAACTATTTCAAGTCCTTTTACATCCAATGGAACCTGCCAGTAAGTAACATCTACTGCGGCCTCAGTTGGACCGTATAAGTTATACAATGCTGTTACCGGTAATTTTTCTCTAAATGTTAAAACATGACTCTTCTTAAGCTCTTCTCCACTGCATAAGACACGTTTTAATGTTCTGCAATCATCAAGGTTTATGTCTTGCAAAAACACTTCAAGCATTGAAGGGACAAAATGAATCGTTGTTATTTCCTGCTCCGCGATTATATTTTTTAAATAAAAGCTGTCTTTCTGTCCTCCAGGTTTTGCTAAAACTAATTTTGAACCGCTTATCAAAGGCCAAAATATTTCCCAAACTGAAACATCAAAACTAAAGGATGTTTTTTGTAAAGTTTTGTCTAATGGAGTCAGCCCATAATATTCCTGCGTCCAATACAATCGATTTACAATATTTTTATGCTCTACCATAACTCCTTTTGGAGTACCCGTCGAACCAGAGGTATAAATCACATAAACTAAATTATCAACACTAATTTCAATATCTAAAGCCAAAATGGATTCGTTATTAAGATTCTCAGACTCTTGATCTAAATAGATCAAATCTATCTCTGGATCATTTAATGTCAATGGGCAGCTTTCTGAACTGGTTAAAAGAATTTCACTTCCCGAATCTTCTAACATATAGTTAATTCTGCTAATAGGATATTCAGGGTCTATAGGTACGTAGGCACCTCCGGCTTTTATAATTCCAAGCAATCCTACAATCATTTCAATAGAACGATCAATACATATTGCTACTAATGATTCCTTTTTTACTCCTCTTCTTTGAAGGTAATGAGCTAACTGATTCGAACGCTTATCAAGTTCTCTGTATGTTAATTCTTCTTCATCAAAAATCAAGGCTATTTCATCTGGCGATTGATTCGCTTGGATTTTTAATAAATCGACTAAAGTTTTATCATGATCATATGTCTTTAAGGTATCATTGAAGTCTGCCGTTAATGTTTTCTCTTCTTCTAAACTTAGAAATTTAAGATCTTTTATCTGTTGATGCGGATTATCTACAATATTACTTAACAGAAGTTCATAATGACTTGCCATGCGCTCTATTGTCTCTTGTTTAAATAAATCTGTACAATATTCTATACTCAATTCAAGTCCTGACTTATTTTGAATGAATTCAAAAGTAATATCAAACTTAGATGTCTTTTTTTCTATTTTTAATTGCGTTAGAGTTACATCATCAATATTTATTACCTGTGCATAAGGTTCATTCTGTAGAACTAATAAAACCTGAAATATCGGACTACGACTTACATTTCTATCTTTAACAACTCGTTCAACAACTTTTTCGAAAGGCACATCTTGATTTGAATATGACTCTAAAGTTACTTTACGGATTTGATCTACAAAGACACTAACACTTTCATTTTCATTCAGATAACTTCTTAAAGCAATAGTATTAACAAAAAATCCAACAAGATTTTCCAATTCATTTTGACTCCTATTAGCGACAGGTGTACCTATGCAAACATCATTTTGACCTGTATACTTGTACATTAATATTTTCAAGGCACTTAAAAGAGTCATAAAAACACTGACTTTATTGTGTTTTGAAAAACTAATGACATTTTCGTTTAATTGCTTTGAAAAGCTAAAATCTATAAGATCTCCATTATTACTTTGAAGTGAAGGATAAGAATAATCAATAGGTAAATTTATTGGAGTTACTCCATCCAATGTTTTCTCCCAGTACTTCAATTTATCTTCGAGAACCAATTTTTCCCAATACTCTCTTTGCCATAGTGAATAATCCGAATATTGTACTGGTAGCACGCCTAGATTAGCAGATCTATTATTTTTTTTTGATCGATATAATTCGCTCAATTCATTAATAAAAATTGGAATTGACCATCCGTCAGATATTATGTGATGCAAAACAACAACAAGTAAAACCTCATCAGAAAAGTTTATTATCGTACCTCTAATTAAATAATCTTTTGAAAGATCAAAATCCTTCTGAATCTCATTAAGTATATATTCATTTATAGCTTTGTCGTCATTAGTTTTTGAATCATTGATAATTTTTATATTCCACTCAATATCCAATATTTCACTTTGGTAAGGAACTCCGTCTTCATCTTTAAAATTAGAACTTAAAACTTTGTGACGCTTTATAATATCCTTAAAAGATTGCTCTAACATTTGGATATTTAAGTCTCCATTTATTTTAAAAACAGCTGGTAGATTATATTGAGCACTTTTTTGAAATTTATCAACAAACCAAAGTCTTTCCTGTGAAAATGACAAAGGAATTTTGCTGAAGACATTATTCTCTAGACTTTACAAACTCTGAAATTGATAATTCTTCTTCCTTAGGTTTCATTAATTGATTGCTCAAAAAATTTAATATTGCCTGTTTTTGAAATTTTAAATCTTCTATTATAGCATTATCTATTATGGCATCATCGGTAAAATGTAAATTAAGTTTATCATTATTTTTAGAAACAATAATTCCATGATCATTTGCTTTTTTTAATAGGGCTAAAACTGTTGAGATGCTATTTTCTTGCATTAATTTGGTGTTTTTTTATAATTCAATTTTTTGATAAACTTTAGAAGTATCTAGTAAATTTAATTTTGTCATTTCTATGTATTCTGAAATTAAAGCTATGTTTGTTAATTCAAATAATAGCCTCATTTCAATATCTACTTCAATTATTTTTCTAATTTCAGAAATAAGTTTTACGGCTAAAAGTGAATGTCCACCCAACTCAAAAAAATCGTCATAAATACCTACTCTTTGAACATTTAACAACTCTTTCCAAATATTCACCAACTTTTCTTCTAAATCATTTCTCGGCGCTACATATTCATTTTGAGATGAGATTTCTATATCTAAATTTTGTAATACACTCCTATTAATCTTTCCATTAGCAGTCAATGGAATTTCAGGAATAATATGAAAAAATCCAGGAATCATGTATGCGGGAAGAACCATTTTTAATTGTGAACGAAGCGTCTTGATATCTAACTGTTCACCTTCACTGACAACTATACAGGCCACGAGCGCATCATTTTCATCTTTTTTCACACAGACAACTACACCCTGTTCGACTAGTGGCATCTGGTTAAGTATAATTTCTATTTCCTCTATTTCGATTCTATGACCATTTACCTTTACTTGTAAATCTGCACGCTCAATATATTCAATTTCGTTATTGCTGTCATAACGGACTAAGTCACCTGTTCTGTAAATAAGATTATACTCATCACTAAATGGATTTTTTATAAATTTTTCCTCGGTTAAAGCTGGTCTGTTTATATATCCAGCTGTAACACCTTTTCCTCCAATATATAATTCTCCTAACATTCCTTCTGATACAGGATTGAGAAAGGAGTCAAGAATATAAAATTGTGTATTGTCAATCGGTGATCCAAGAGTAATCCTAGTTGCTTGTTTGTCGATTTTTTTAACGGATGACCATACTGTTGTTTCTGTTGGTCCGTACATGTTGAAAATTTCTGCTTCAGATACAGCATTTATTTTTTTTTATCAACTCCAAGGGAAGCTTTTCTCCTCCCAACATAATTTTTTTAAGCCATTTTAATTCATTCCTAGTATTATCGTCATTTATCAGAATACGCATTAATGAAGGTGTACATTGTAAATGAGATACTTTGTTTTTTATAATATTTTCAACAACGCTGTAAATTTTATTTGTTCCTGCTTCAGGTAATGGATTACTATTTTCCAGTTCATTTAAACTTGTTAAAGAATCCATAGATGGAGTAGCCAAATTTTTTATATTATTCTCTTGCAAAACGACCTTAAATCCATTGGTTAAAGTCCATATCAATTCCAAAACAGCTATATCAAATGAAATTGTGGTTACAGCAAAGTGATATTCCTCGGATCAGAACCAAGCAAAGTATCCATTCCCTTGCAAAAATTAACAACATTCCCATGAGTAATTAATGTTCCTTTTGGTCTACCTGTACTACCTGATGTATATATTACATATGCCAAATCATCAGAATACACAGTTATACTATTTTGCTCATAAGGTTGTTTTGCAATGTTCCTAGCTTCTTGATCTAAATCAATTACAACTCCGTTAAATTCACCAAATAACTTAAAGTGATTATTTTCTGTAATGAGGTATGAAATATTAGAGTCTGAAGTGATAAAGTTTAACCTTTCAACAGGAAAATCCGGATCAAGCGGAACATAAGCTGCGCCTGATTTTAGTACAGCTAGAATAGATATTACCATGTTAAAAGATCTTCAGTACAGATTCCAACCAATTCACCTTTTTTAACTCCCTTGGATATCAAGTAAGCAGCAAACTGATTTGCTCTGCAATCCAATTCAGAATAACTAAGCTCTTCGTCCCCATCAACCAATGCAGTTGTTGTTCATTTCTAGCAACTTGTTCTTCAATAAGTGTATTAATGCCTTTTTCTGATAATTTAACATTATTACCGATCCATTTTTTCAGAATCGTATCCTCAGTCACTTTGTTGTGCATAGAAACTGTTGATATAAGTTGATCTGGATTATCTAATAAAGCACGCATCAAGTTTACATATTGTTCTTGCATCCTAACAATAGTACTTTCGTTAAACAACTTATAATTATATTTAAAAATACCAGCTATACCTTTGCTATTCTCAATCAATTCAAGCGTGATATCAAATTGCCCTTCTTGCTGAGGCATATTAAACGGGCTAAGTTCTAATTCACCCCACTTCACATTATCTCCTTCCATAAGGGCAATAATTTCTTCAAACTTTTGAGGCTTTTGTGAGACTAAACATACTTTGAAAAATTGGGGTTAGTTTCTCTTTTGGATTTAATTTTTTAACAATTAAAGGGAAAGGGAAATCCTGATTAGAAAGCACATCAAGTACAGTCTGTTTTACTTTTTCCTAAATACTCCTGAATGAAAGAATATTAGATGGTTTTGTTCTAACTACAGTCATATTTATAAAGTCTCCTACAAGTCCAGCAAATTCCATTTTACTACGGCCTGAAGTTGGTGAACCTATAATAATATCTTCAGTATTAGTATATCTGTAAAGTAGTATTTTAAACAAGGTTAGAGCTGACATGAAAAGTGTAGCTGATTCTTTTTAGAAAATTCCTTGAGTTTTTCTACTAGATCTTTATCAATATCAAATCTGTAAGTTGCTCCTACATTTTCAGTTGTTAAACTCCGTGGATAATCAACAGGTAAATTTAAAACAGGGAAGTTCTCCTTCCAACTGTTTCTTCCAAAATTGCCATAATCTAGTACCTTCATTACTTACGAGCATTTCATCTTGCCAAGAAACAAAATCAAAATAGTTAAAAATCTTTTCCGTTAGAATGATTTCTTTATTTGTGCAAAGTGATGAATAAACTTCCTTCAACTCATCGAGCAATACCCATAATGACCAACCATCACAACACATGTGATGCAATGTAAGCAACATGACAAATGAACCTTTTCCTTCATCAAACATATCAACTCTTAAAAGAGGATCATTCTCTAAATTAAATGGTATTTCATAAGCAGATTTAACCTCTTCGTACAATTTTTCATTGTCCCAATTACATGCATCAATGATATTAAAACTGAATGATTTTTTTTTCCTAAAGGGCGCAAGGTTTGATGGAATTCCTGTTTCGGATGTACTAAATGAAATTCGCAATGTTTCATGACGATTAACAATAATTTCAATTGCTTCTTTCCATTTTATCCAAGTTCAGTCCATTCATTATCCTTGTCGTAAAAGCTACATTGTAAGCAGAACTTGAAGGATTCATTTGGTACAAGGTCCATAAGGATTCTTGACCAGCACTTAATTTATAATTATTCCAGCGGATAATTCTTGATGCTTGTGTTCAATTGCGATGGTCTCAATTTTGTTATTTAAACGTTCGGCTATGATCATAGCCAATTCATTGATGCTAGGACCTTGTATTAAATCAACCATACTAAGGATAACCTTAAGGTTAGTTTCTTATTTTGTTTTTAAGTTCAATAGCCATCATGGAATCGAGTCCGTATTCGGCAAGAGAAATATGTGTACTTATATCTCCCTTATCTAGTCTCAATAATACACTTATTTTTTGAATCAAATATTTTTCTATTTCTAAAACTGTGGCTTCCTGATTACCATTGAATTCATTTAAAAAATCAACCCATTCAGAGTTATCATCCCTTATTGGGTTAATAAATTCAATCACTTCGTTAAAAAATGGCATATTTGCTGATGAAGGAAATAAAGTTGTCCACGATGACCAATCGACTGGTAATACCGCTAACCTACCAAGAAGATGAATTCCAAACCAACTCAAGTGCACTCATACCTTGACTAGGCGAAATAAGATTCATTATCTTATAACTTGATTTTTGATTTTTTAAGGCTTCATTTACAAGGCCAGTATCAGACCATGCTCCCCAGTTAATACTTAATGTTTTTAATCCACGATTAGTTCTAGACAAAGCAAGTGCGTCCATAAAACTATTGGCTGCTGCATAAATATTCAAACCAGGTGAAGCAAGTATCGCTGATGCCGAGGAGTACATAATGAAGAAGTCTAGATTATCATTTAAAATTTTATCCAGATTAATCACTCCTAAAATTTTCGGGCTAAGTTGTTCGATTGCCTTTTGAGCATTCGATTCTCCAAAAGGCGTATAACTTACATTTCCTGCTGCATGTATAACTCCTTTAATAGGGGGGAAAGAGGCAGAACAGTATTCATCATACCAAGTTGATATTTTTTTTTCGTCCGCTACATCAAGTTTTAATATTTCAATATGAGCTCCATTTAGCTCTAGTTTTTTTACTGCATTTATTTTATTACCAATCTTTGAAAGGGAATCTATATCTTTCCATTTATTTCGAGAAGGCAAACCATTTCTACTTGTAAGAATAAGTCTTCTAGCCCCCATTTTAATCATCCATTCAGCGGTCAGAAGGCCTAAATCACCAAGACCACCTGTAATCATATATGTGGCATCTTTTGAAAATTTTAGTTCGTTTGAAGGAGGAGTAATTTTTGCTTTTCTTAAGCGAGGAACTTGTATAGAATTTTCACCAATAAGAATTTGTTTTTCCTTTTGTTCACGACAAATGAGAGACAGAATTTGTTCAAAATTAAATTTTTCTGAATTAGAATTTTCAATATCAATAATACCTCCCCAAATTTTTTCATTCTCAAGCTCAAGTGATTTGACAAACCCCCATAAAGTGGCATGTAGTAATTTTTCTTCAGCAGAGTAGCTCCATGCTCCACGGGTAATCACCCATAACTTTATTGCTTCACCATTATAATCAGTAATTGTTTTTATAATGATTTCAATTTCCTGAATAATTAAATAAATTTCATTAAGATAGTCTGATGATTCTCCAATGATATTTTGTGGGATATAAATAATTTTTTGATTATTTTCAATACATGTTTTAAGCCTTTCTACTTCTTCAATAACAATCGCATTTAGTCCATGTTGATTTACTGATGAAAATAATTTAGCCCCTAGTGTTTTAGCACGGTCGAATATAAGCCATGAATCTTTTTGTTCTATTGCTTCAGAGATTATATCCATATCGATCCATTCTACTTCATGAATCCATTGTTCTATTTTTATTTCATTTGATTGACTACCAATAAATTCAAATTCTACATTAGTAGTCTCCGCAACCAATTCGACTGCAGAGTTAAACACCTGAACATCTCCTATAAGTTTTCTATTAATTGTATCGTTATTTAATATCTTTGCGTAACTCCAAAACGCATCGCCTGATAAATGATCATGTATTTTTACAGCACCTATTCCTTTGCCAACGAAAGCACTTTCCTTTGTTCCTTCAATTCCAGCAGCAAGCAGTTGCCCACATATATCCATTAATGCAGGATGCGAATGATAATCTTTCATTTGACCAACTATATCAACTGGAGTTTTACTAAACGAAAGTATTTCATCTTTACCAATCCAAATTTCTGAAACGCCTTTAAAAGTATTCTCCCAATGGTTTCCTGATTTATACCAATCAGCATAAAAAGCAACACCCGACAACTGTCTTAAAGACCTCTTTTTTATTGCATCTATATCAAGAGTTACACTTTGTTTAGTATCTTCTTTTGTAATTGCCATTCCACTCATCCTGAATACCCATTCAGAGTCTTTCTCTTTTTAAAGTTCTACTATAAATGCTGAAACGAAAATTATTATCTTCTTTTTTTACTTGCATTTGAAGTTCATAAATTTCTTCATCTTTCAGAATAAAGACTTTTTCAAATTTAATCGAATTCAGTTCAATATGTTTCTGGCTGCTAAGTTCTTTTACTGCCGATACAGCCATTTCTGTATAACATGCAGCTGGAAAAATAATTGTGTTTTCTATTTTGTGATCACACAGATATGATATTGATCTTAGATTAAATTGCTGTTCCCAAATATATGTATTTATACTACCTGCAAGTTTTCTTTTACTTCCCAAAGAGGGGTGTTCATTCGGTTTATTATGTATTCCAATTTCTTTATCTATGTTATTCTCCAACCAGTATCTTTTGGTTTGAAAAGGGTATGTTGGAATACTTATTTTTGAATTTTTAGTATGTTGATAAAAATTCTGCCAAAAAACATTAGCTCCATTGACATATAGTTGCGCTAAGGCAAAGAGAATACTTTCATTGTTGTTTCTGTTTTTTTTAAGACTTGTAATTACTAAAGATGATTTTTGATCTACTTTTGTTTTTGAAAGACCGCTTAAAACAGCGTCTGCACCAATTTCAAGGAATACATTTGCTCCTAAACTTACAAGCATTTCTAGGCCTTTCTTAAATTTTACTGTTTTAATTACATGATCTACCCAATAATCAGAGGTACTCATTTCATTTGTGATAATCTTCCCTGTTACGGATGAAATAATTTGTATTGTAGAGGTGTTGTTATAGGTAATTGTTTTACAAAGTTTGTAAATTCCTCAAGCATCGGTTTCATTAAGGGAGAATGAAATGCATGCGAAACATTAAGGGCTTTCATTTTAATTTGCTCTCCATGAATTGAAATGATTTCATCGATCTGTTTTGCATCGCCAGAAAGCACAACACTTTCATCACCATTTATTGCTGCGATAGAAACTTGTTCAAATCTGTCTATAATTATTCTTGCTTTCTCTTCATTCGCTACAATTGAAATCATTTTTCCGGGATTTTTCAATCCTTCCATTAATTTTCCTCTTGCTGTGATAAGCTTTAATGCATCTTGCAAACTAAAAATTCCACTATAACAGGCCGCTGCATATTCACCAATACTATGTCCTAGAATATAATTAGGTTTAATTCCCCAATATTCCCATAATTTAGTTAAAGCATATTCTATAATAAAAATTGCCGGTTGGGCCCATTCCGTTTGATTTAGATCTTGTTTTATATTGTCTCCTAGCAACAAATCTAAAAACGAAAATTCAATCTCTTTATCTATATACTCTATACATTCATCAACAGCTGCTTTAAAAACAGGTTGGCTATGGTAAAGTTCTTTCCCCATGCCAGGATATTGTGTTCCTTGACCATTATATAAAAATGATGTAATTAACTTTGTGCTTTCTGGGAATAGTCCAGAAATTACGATACTCTCATTTTTAGGATTCTGGAGTTGATCTAACTGAACTAAACAATCTGATGTTGAAGACGTAATTATTGCTAATCTCTTAGCAAAGTGAGATCGGCCAATTCCTGTAGTATATGAAAAATCGGAAAGTGATATTTGACTATTCGTTTTAAGAAATATTTTATATCTAGTTGCAATATCTAGCAAGCTTTTATCTGTTTTAGCGGATAAAAAAACAATATGATTTTTTAAAGAATCTTCCGAGTTGTTTGTTTTAGTTTTATACTCTTCAAGTATTACATGAGCGTTTGTACCACTAAAGCCAAATGCGCTAACACCAACAGCCATAGGTTTATCAACTATATTATACTTAGTTGTTTCTATGGGAACTTTTACAAAATCCATCCATTCAATATGTGGACTAGGGGTTTTAAAATTAAGATTGGCAGGAATGCATCTATTCTTTAAGGAAAGAACAGCCTTTATAAAAGAAGTTATTCCTGAAGCTGATTCTAAGTGTCCAACATTCGTTTTTACTGAACCTATATGTAAGGTGTTTTTATTTATTCTGTCTTTACCATAAACTCTATTTATAGCTTCTATTTCAATTGGGTCTCCAAGGGGTGTACCAGTACCGTGAGTTTCAATATAATCAATTTCGGAAGGAGTCATATTTGCTTTTAACAAAGCACTTTTAAGAACCTCCTGCTGAGCTAACCCGTTAGGAGCAATTAATCCATTACTTTTTCCATCCTGATTGAGAGCTGAACCTTTAATAACGGCAAGGATGTTATCTCCGTCTCTTTCTGCATCTTTCAATCTTTTTAATAGAACAACACCACAGCCTTCACTTCGAACAAAACCATTAGCATTAGCATCAAATGAACGACATTCCCCTTCAGGAGAAAGTGCTCCCATTTTCGAGAAAATTATATGTGCATTTGGTTCTAACATTAAATTAACGCCTCCTGCAATAGCTAAATCTGATTCGCCGTTATGCAAACTATTGCAAGCTAAATGTATAGCTGCAAGTGAAGAAGAACATGCCGTGTCTAGTGCAAGATTAGAACCTTTTAAATCAAAGTTGTAAGATATTCTTCCTGCTGCTGTACACGGAGTATTTCCAGTAACATCATAAACATCCATTAAATGATATTGTTTTGTTGCTGCTCTCTGCTGAATATATTCAGGTGATGCAATTCCTATAAAGACACTAGATAAAGAGCCCTTCAACTTTTCTGTAGGTATACCTGCAGATTCTATTGCTTGCAAAGTGGTTTGAAGAAGTATACGTTGTTGTGGATCCAGTGCTTCTGCTTCAATAGGAGAAATCCCAAAAAATTGTGCATCAAATAAATCAATATCATCAATAAAACCTCCCTTTCGAACGCACATTTTTCCTGGAACAGAAAGATTTTCATCATAAAAATCATCAATATTCCATCGGTCAGCTGGAATATCAACAATTCCATTTTTTTTATCAAGCAACAATTGCCAAAAATCTTCAGTATTATTCACTTTACCTGGTAATTTACAGGCCATACCAATTACAGCAATAGGCCCATCATTTTCCTTTAACTTCTGAACTTCATTTTTTAGCTTTTTAATTACACCCAATGATTGTTTGAGTTTTTCAGTCAGTTGTTCCTTTTCCATACTTGTGTTGCTTATTTCTTAATTGGTTGCAGTGTCTAATTTGATTAGAGATTATTTAGTTCTCGATCCAGTTCTTCAAGCATTTCTGAATCAGACATTTCCTCAATCAAAAGATCAATCTCTTTATCAGTGTTAATAATTACTTTTTCTTCAGCCGAAAACAATTCTGTTTTGATGTTTAACTCATTTAATAAATGTCGAGCTAAAAGATGAATTTTTGGATAATTCCAAAACGTAGTAATTGAGATTTGAATACCAATTAATTTCTGCAATTTATTTCTAAATTGAATAGCCATAAGTGAATCTAATCCAAGATTAACGAAAGGAAGGTCTTTATCAATTTTTCCAGGAGCAGCTTTAAGAATTCCTCCTAAAATTTCTTGAAGTTCGACTTCCATCATTAAGGCAGATTCGTCAAATGAAATAGATTCTTTGAGCATTTGCACAAAATTATTTTCAACTATTATCTGTTTAGAATTTGTAAGATTGTCAAGAAGTTTATCAACTGCATATGAAGGATTATTCTCTACCCATTTGGCATGGTTAAAATTAAATACATTTACATCAGTTAATTGATTTGTTAATACCAACTCAATAGCTTCAATATATTCATTTACTGTAAAGCTAGGGATACCTTCTTCTTCAAGTCGGCCGCCACGGATATCTTGTTCAGCAGCGAGGCCAATCTCTGCGATTGGTCCCCAGTTGATACAGTTAACAGTAAGTTTAAGTGATTGTCTTTCTTTTGATAAAGCATCCATAAAAGCGTTACCTGCTACATAATTTGCTTGCCCTATAGAACCAATTGTTGATGCCACTGAAGAAAAAAGAACAAAATATTTTAAATTATCATTCAATGTAGCATTATGAAGATTCAGCGCACCTTGAATCTTTACTTTCTATCGGTTTTCTAAATGTTTCAACATTCAATTTTGCAATTGAACTATCTGATAATGATCCAGCTGCATGAAAGACACCTTTTAGTTCGGGCATTGATAATTTTATTTCATTCAAGATTAAATCTACATCCGAAGGATTACTTATATCTCCATTTAGAATCAAGATGTTCTTTTTTCTTGCAATCAACTTATTAATTTCTTTTTGTCTTGCATCGCTAGGTTTATTTCTTCCAACAAGCACAATATTAACAGCTCCTTTTTCGCACATCCATTCTGCAAGAGCAAAACCTAATCCACCCATTCCGCCGGTAATCAAATAAGTTTCATTTTCTGAAAACATTTTTTTGGCTGGTTCTACCATCAACAATGGATCATTTAAATCGAAAACAATTTTACCAACATGCTGTCCTTTAGCCATCATATTAAAACCATCTAACATAGCAGAAGCTGGAAAAACAGTTTTTGGAATTGCTGCGTAATGTCCATTTTCAAAATGATTCATTACATTATTAAGATGCCCTCTCACCAAATCAGGTCTTTCATTTAGCATTTTATGAAGATCAAAGAAAGTATAGCTAATACTTTCTTTAAAAATATCCATCTTTAAAATACTATTCTCATAAACATCTTTTTTACCTATTTCAAGAAAACGTCCAAATCCACGAAGTAACTTAATACTTTGAATCATTGCTTCACCAGTAAGAGAATTCAATACAACATCAATTCCTTCTCCATTTGTATAATTTCTAATCTCTTTCACAAAATCAAGAGAATGCGAGTCCATTACGTATTTTACACCCATTTTTCTCAACAGCTCTCTCTTTTCTTCAGTTCCTGCTGTAGCATAAATTTCAGCTCCAACATTTTTAGCTATCTCAATTGCAGCTATACCAACACCTCCCGTAGCAGAATGGATAAGAACCCTTTCTCCTTTTTTAAGATTCCCATGGGCTATTAAACATGCATACGAAGTTCCATACGCCACAGCAATTGTTGCGGCATCAAGAAAATTCATATGATCAGGAATCTTTACAGCTTGTAGTGATTTACAAATTGTGTACTTTCCAAAACAATCATGTTGCGGACTTAATCCTATCACTCGATCTCCAACTTTAAGATCGGTTACTTCTGAGCCTATTCTGTTAACAATACCTGCAAATTCAATACCTAAACAAAGAAAGCCTTTTGGAGAACCTGGATAAATACCCAAGGCAGACATCACATTCATAAAATTGAGGCCAACAGCTTGTACTTTTACTTCAATCTCATCGTCACTTGGATTTTTTATTTCTGTTTCTCTAACTGTAATATTATCTAATACTCCAGGTTCGTCGGTAACAAATTGAAATGAAACAGCATCGTCAGCAGGGAGAGTTTTTAGATCACTGTTATTTGCATCAATGAATTTTGGAATCTCATAATGATTAAGTCTGTGAGCAAATAAATTATTGTCCCGAATAGCTATTTCTTTTTTCTTCAAACCCGAATAAAGTATATTAGATAAAAATTTACTATCTTTTTCTGGGGTGTCACTAAGATCAATTCTAGTACAATCAAATTCGGAATGCTCATGAAAAGCAACCCTACTCATTCCAAAAAGTGGAGCTGAGAAAATATTTACTTTCTCATCGGTGATTACTTGTTGAGATGCTGACGTAATTACGGTTAATTTTGGAAATATTTCCCATTCAGTTTCATTTAAAGCCTGAATCAAATAATAATAATTTTTCCCCAACAACAGGAGCATGTATTAACCTTAGCAATACGTAATGTCGAAGGCGTAGCCAACA
>NZ_JBXBAV010000019.1:0-24245 GCF_056783245.1 Flavobacterium sp. TC780
TGTTATGTTTATGTTTTAATCTACTGGTAGAGACGTATTGCTAAGGTTAATACATCTTTCTCCTGTTGTTAGGGAGGCAGCACCTGAGAAGTATAAGAGAATATTTAATTGCAACTATTTTTATTCCAGCGATAGCCAGTATGTTTTGGTTTTCTGCTATTTGGGATAATGCTTTTGGAAAGGTTAAAGATTTTTCGGACCCCATTTTTAAAGATGTTTTCTCATCTATGTTTGTGTTTTTAGAGCTTCACCCTTTTAGTTCCATAACTGTTTTATTAGCAATCGTGCTTATTTTGATTGCTATTATTAATTCGGTAGATTCTGCCATATATGTTCTTTCAATGTTTAGTGATGGAGGGAACAAAACCGTTCTAAAAATCATAAACTTTTGTGGGGTGCAATTATAACACCACTTCTATCGGTTTAATGGCGTTGGGGACTGATGATTTACTCAACGCAATTAGTAATTTACTAATCATTTTTGCTCTCCCATTCAGCATTTTATCATTTATATGATTACGCTTTTCTTAACAAAATATTTCAAAAAGACATGAGAATAAAAAATGAAATTTGGATAGCCGCTTGGCCTTAGAACTCCTTTTGCAAAAGCAGACAAAGAGTTAAACTCTTTCTTCAGCTTTAGATATGTCTAAAGAAGTTCTGAAACAAAATGAAAAATCAAAGTACACAATTACCCAATATGGTTGTTTGGGGAAGCGTATCCCTACCTTAAAATACAGCAATTTGGGGCGAGAAATAGTTATGGACTCAGATTTGCCAGAAGAAACCATTGGTTTTTCTACTGTTTCTAGCCTGCAGTAGCTCACTTCTGCCGCTATTGAAACTTTAGGCATGATTACTGACGATGAAATTGCTATTGCTGGAGGGGTTGAATCTTTTAGTAATGTACAAATTGGTTTGAACGATAAATCATCCCAATGGCTAAAAAAAATAAGTACTGCTAAAAAGCTTTTAGAGAAGACAAAATTACTGGTTTCTTTTCTCTAAGAATACAACCGCCGGCCCAAAAAAACAGAAGTACTGGGAAAAGTATGGGTGAGCATGCAGAAATCACTGGGCAAAGACTAGGTATCAGTAGAATAGAACAGGATAAACTGGCTATTGATAGCCATACTAAATACTTTCAAGCCAAAGAAAAAGGCTTTTATAGTGATTTAATTTTCCCCGCTTTCGGATTGTCGAGCGATACAATTCGGAGAGAAGACACTTCCATTGAGAAAATTCAAAACTTAAAACCAGTTTTTGATTTTACGGGGAAAGGAACCATTACAGCAGGGAATTCTTCTTTGTACACTGATGGCTCTGCTGCTGTTTGGATTGCAGGGAAAAAGGCAATAAACAAAATTAACTCTCCGTACAAAGCTAGGTTTGTCGATTGGGAAATGGCAGGAGTAAATATTGAAGAAGAAGGGATATTAATGGCTCCAACTGTAGCAATTTTAAAATTATTATACCGGAACAACTTAAAATTTGATGATCTTGATTTGTGGGAATCCACGAAGCTTTCGCTTCACAAGTTCTTGCAACCATAAAAAAAATTCAAGACAAAAATTTTACAAAAAATAGGAATGATTTCGATTTGGCCCCTTCCCCTATGGGAAAATTAAACCCTAACGGAAGTGGTTTTTCAATCGGTCATCCATTTGGTGCAACAGGCGCAAGAATTTTAAGCCAATCAACAAAACATTTAACACAATTAGGGACTGGAAAAAAAGCAATCATCAGTGTTTGTGCTGATGGCGGTTTAGGGGCTGTCGCACTCATAGAAAATTAACAAAAAATGAACGAACAATTTAAAAAAGACATATTTTACAAGGACTACAAAATCCAACGCAAAAAAAATTACCTTCTCGCTATTTTTATGATAAAAAAGGAGATGCCTTATTCCAACAAATTATGGCGCTCCCTGAATATTATTTACCAGAGCTGAAATGGAAATTTTTGAAACAAAAACCGCTGAATTAATAGAAAGTTTAGGTTTTGATAATCAAAATCAATTTGATGTAATCGAATTAGGTGCTGGCGATGGAACCAAAACCATTCATCTATTAAAAGGATTAACAAATCGTAATATAGATTTTCAATACTTACCAGTAGATTTTTCTTTAAATGCGCTACAAGGACTAGAAAAATATTTGAAACAAGAAATCCCAAACTTGATAATTAAACCTAACAATGCTGATTACTTTAAAGCACTTGAAAATATAAAAAAAGACAGCAGGATAAAAATAGTTTTTTTTCTTGGTTCCAGCATTGGTAATTTAGATGATGAAATGGCAACAGAATTTATTTACCAATTAGGGTCTCACCTTAGTAAAGGGGATAAAATATTATTAGGTGTAGACCTAAAAAAGAGCAAAGATGTTATATTGCCGGCATACAACGATAGCCAAGGGATTACTGCAGAGTTTAATCTAAATCTACTTGATAGGATAAACAATGAATTAGGTGCAAATTTTGATAGATCAAAGTTTGTTCACAACCCTGTTTATGATGAAGAAGTGGGGATGGCAATAAGTTATCTTAAAAGTTTGTGTGACCAAAGCATTGTCCTAGATGGGAAAATAATTAAATTCACAAAAGACGAACTAATTCATACTGAAATTTCGCGGAAATATGATGATACGATAATGCGTAAAATACTATCTAAAACAGATATGAGATGGGAGTATAAAGTTACTGATTCTAAAAAGTTTTTTGCAAACTATATCTTAGAAAGAAAATGATAAACAAACTGGGGATACTTGGGTTAGGGACCTCATCTACTCTACACTATGTAGATGAGCTCAATAAAAAATTTCTACAAAAATTTGGGGGATATAGTACTTGTCCATTCATAATGGTTAACACAAATTTTAATACGATAAATCCCTTTTTGCCAGATCAAGAAATCGATTTGTATAAAAATCTTTTACCCTACTTGTACTTCATAGAACAAATAAGCATAAAACACTTGTTGGTTCCTAATATTACCATTCACGAAGTTTTAGATAAAATTTTAGAGAAACATCATTTTAGCTTTACCCTAATTCACCCTGTTAACCTTATTATTGCTAAATTAAATAAAAATGCAGTTACGAAAGTAATAATCCTTGGAAGTCTATACACAATGCAAGGGAACTACATTCAAAATTTGCTCCAAGAAAACAAAATAACAACAATTGAACTAGACATAAAAGATCAAAAAAAAGTTGATGATTTAAGGAAATCTATTTACAACAAGGATACTGGAGACTCCTCACTTTTAGAAAACCTCTTAAAAAAACATCCAAATGTAACCTTTGTCTTAGCTTGTACAGAATTGTCGCTTTTAAAGTATAAAAGTCCTTACATTATTGATCTCCCAGACTTACAATTAGATAACGCAATAACATTATTTAAAAACTAATCTATAAAATAAAACAATTATGGCAAATGCATATTTTACAATTAAAAAACCCTTTAACGAACCAGTTAAAAATTACGAGCCAGGAAGCTCTGAGCGTAAAGATTTACTAAAAGCTTTAAATACGCTTAAAACTACAGAAACAAAAATACCTATGTATATAGGAGGAAAAGAAGTAATTAGTGAGGAAAAAAGCAACATTTATTCCCCTCACGATCATAATCAATACTTGGGGTATTTTTACAAAAGTTCAAAAGAACATATCACGCAGGCTATAAATGCAGCTCTCGAAGCCAGAGAAAAATGGGTCGAAATGCCTTGGGAGCAAAGAGCAACTATATTCTTAAAAGCTGCTGATTTGATGGCAGGTAAATACAGAGCAACCTTAAACGCGGCAACCATCTTAGGCCAAAGTAAAACAATTCACCAATCTGAAATTGACAGTGTATGTGAATCAGTAGATTTTTTAAGATTCAACTCTTATTTTATGTCACAATTGTATCAAGAGCAACCGGAGTCAAGTGATGGCGTTTGGAACAGAATGGAATGGAGACCTTTGGAAGGTTTTATTTATGCCTTAACTCCTTTCAATTTCACTTCCATAGCTTGTAATCTCCCAACAAGTTGTGCATTAATGGGTAATGTTGTCGTTTGGAAACCAAGCAATTCTCAAGTTTATACCGCTAAAATATTAATGGATATTTATAGAGAAGCAGGAATTCCTGACGGGGTTATTAATCTAATATATCCTTCTGGCCCCGATGCTGCCGATGTTATCTTTGAACATCCTGATTTTTCAGGCATTCACTTTACTGGAAGCACTGGTGTTTTTCAAAATATCTGGAAAACCATTGGGACCAATATTCATAAATACAAGTCCTACCCTAGAATTGTTGGGGAAACTGGCGGGAAAGATTTTATTGTAGCACACAACACTGCAAACATAGATGCATTGGTTACGGCGATAATTAGAGGTTCTTTTGAATATCAAGGGCAAAAATGTTCAGCTTCTTCTAGAGCTTACATCCCTAAAAGTATTTGGCCTACTGTAAAAGACAAGCTTATAAAAGAAATGAGCACAGTAAAAATGGGAAGCCCAGAAGACTTTACTAATTTTATGAGTGCTGTTATCGATCAAAAATCATATGATAAATTGTCATCTCATATTGAAGCGGCAAAAAACAACCCAGAAATAGAAGTTGTTTTTGGAGGTGAACATTCAAATGAAAAAGGATATTTTATTCAACCAACCATAATTTTAACCAAAGATCCAAAATACGTAACGATGTGTGAAGAACTTTTTGGCCCATTACTAACTATCCATGTCTATGATGATCTTAAGTTTGAAGAAATTTTAGATATTGTAAATTCGACTTCTATTTACGCTTTAACTGGAGCTTTTTTTGCTGATGACAGAGAAATAATAAACATAGCGAATAAAAAACTAACAAATGCTGCTGGGAATTTTTACATTAACGACAAACCTACAGGCGCAGTTGTAGGGCAACAGCCTTTTGGTGGGGCTAGAGGTAGTGGGACTAACGATAAAGCGGGATCGAAAATTAATTTATTGCGTTGGACATCTGCTAGAACTATTAAAGAAAACTACACGCCTCCAACAAATTATAGATACCCATTTATGAATCAAGAATAAGTATAGTATATGTTTTTTAAAGGTAAATTAGACGAGTATTTATTTGTGTCCGAAATTGTCCCGGAGCGAAAATATATGTTCAACACAGATTTAAAAAAAGGTTTAACTATATTATGGAATACTGGTGCAAAATTTAATCTTACGATAGACAACATTCCGTATGAAATAAATACGAATTGCTTTGTGTTTTTAACTGCTTTTCACAAAATAGCCGATTTTGATTTCGAAAAATTACGAGTAATTCAATTCAACCAACCGTTCTATTGTATTGAAAACCATGATAGTGACGTTGGCTGCAAAGGATTACTTTTTTTTGGAGCATCTAGTGTCCCTAAAATAGAAGTAAAAGACAACATTTATGCCTTTAATCTCATCTGGGAAGTGCTTGAAATGGAAATTGATCAGCATGACAGTTATACTTTAGAGATGTTAAAAGCTATACTAAAAAGGGTGCTAATTCTTTGTGTTAGAATTTATAAAAAACAAAATTTTACTCTTAAGGAAGATTCTAAAGCAATTGGACTAATTCGTGAATTTAATTTTCTTGTAGAAAAACACTACAAAACGCACACCACTGTTGCTGCATATGCAGATATGCTTTTTAAAACCTCTAAAACATTAGCGAATCTATTTAAAAAGCATATAGACAAAACGCCGCTAGAAATCATCAATAATCGTAGGTTATTAGAAGCAAAAAGATTGCTTAACTACACAGACTTTCACATTCAAGAGATTGCAAACGAACTCTCTTTTAATGACGTACAATCGTTTAGTAGCTTTTTTAAAAAACAAACGAACATGTCCCCTACTGAATTCAGAAACAACACCAAGGGAGTTTGAAACAAAAATAAGGAAGTATAAACAAATACTTCCTTATTTTATTTTATAATTTTACTACTGCAAATCAACATTATAAATATACAAATTCAAAAAACTCTAGACGACCTTAAGGAATTATAGACAATCATAAAGGAAATTTGAATTATATATTTTAAAGAGATTGGATGTAACTTTGTATAACAAATCAAAATACATATAATTATGGAAAATAAAATAATAAACTGGGCAGATGTTATTAGATTCGCGAATAAAGGCAACTTAACTCCAGATAGAAGAGTTGAAAAAACAGATGATGAATGGAGAAATCTATTAACTGAAGAACAATTTTATATCACTAGAAAAAAAGGAACGGAAGCTCGTTTTTCAGGAGAACATTGTTCTCGACATGAGCCTGGTGTTTACAATTGCATCTGTTGTGACACACCTCTTTTTGATTCTACCGAGAAATTTAACTCTGGAACTGGATGGCCAAGTTTCACCCAGCCAATAAAAGAAAATGCAATTAAATACGAAAAAGATGGAGCGTTTGGGATGATTAGAGTAGAGGTTATGTGCAACGTGTGCGATAGTCATTTAGGGCATGTTTTCCCTGATGGCCCAAATCCAAGTGGATTACGCTACTGCATTAATTCGGTATCTTTAAATAAAAGCGAATAATAAGAAAGGAGTATTTATGAAAAATTTACAAAAAGCAACATTCGGAGGAGGTTGTTTTTGGGGAGTTGAAAAATATCTCCAAGAAATTCCAGGAGTAATCGACGCAGTTTCTGGGTATGCTGGAGGAGATTTTATTGACCCAAGCTATTCAGATGTGTGCGGAGGAAGAACTGGACATGCCGAAGTGGTAGATGTTGAATTTGATACAAATCAAATTAATTATGAAGCCTTACTAAATTTGTTCTTAAAAAAATATGGAACGACGTCCGACAGTAATAAAACTTCTATTTCTCAGTACCGATCGATTGTTTTATATCGAGATTTAGAACAAAAAAACACAATAGATAAAGTTTTTGAGGACTACAAGAATAATAGTAAAGATTTAACTACTCAAAGCATAAAATTAGAACACTTCTATCCCGCCGAAGACTATCACCAAGATTATTATGGTAGTTGTCGTATTAATGAATAATTAAACAAGAAGTTTCAACCATGAAAAATAAACAAATCGCAACATTTGGAGGTGGATGCTTCTGGTGTATAGAGGCAGTGATTCAGAGATTAAAGGGCATTGAAGAAGTTGTTTCAGGCTATGCAGGAGGGACTTCTAAAACACCTACCTATCGAGAAGTATGTAATGGTGATTCTGGGCATGCAGAAGTAATTCAAGTAACTTTTGATTCAGAAATATTATCATACGAAGAATTGTTAATCATTTTTATGACAAACCATAATCCTACAACGTTGAATTATCAAGGAGCTGATTATGGGACGCAATATAGATCGGTTATATTTTATCATAATGAAGAACAGAAGTTAATTGCAGAAGAAGTTATTAAACAACTAAACCCATTGTTTGGGAACAAGATAGTTACCGAACTTGGCCCAATGGAAAGCTTTTACCCAGCTGAAGAATATCATCAAGATTATTATAATCGAAATACCTACGCGGGGTACTGTCAGGCTGTTATTACACCTAAAATAACAAAACTAAAAAAAATGTATGCAGACAAAATTAAAGAAAGTGCTTAGTAGATATTTTTATACAACACTTACGATCTTGCTATTCATTAGTTGTACAGAAGCACAAAAAAAAGAAAATTTTAATATAAAAGGAAAAAAAATGAACACAACAAAATCATACGGAATAGAAGGGCTTAAAGCTCCTGAATGGAATATTAAAGATTGGGTAGATGGAAATGGAAATAAAATAGCACCCATTAATTTATCTGATTTAAAAGGAAAATTTAAAGTTATTTATTGTTTTCAAAGCTGGTGCCCAGGGTGCCACAGCATAGGGTTGCCATCTCTACAAGCAATGACCGAAGCGTTGAAAGATAACGATAATGTGAAATTTCTAGCAGTGCAAACCGTGTTTGAAGGCTCAAGTAGCAATACTTACGATAAAATGTTAGAAGTTCAAAAAAAATACAACTTAAAAATTCCATTTGCTCAAGACAATGGAGACGAAAGTACTAGGAACATTTCTAATATTATGTATAATTATAGAACAGGAGGCACTCCTTGGTTTATATTTATTGATCAAGATGATAATGTAATATTCAACGATTATCATTTAAATACAGAAAAAGCAATTGAATTTTTGCAAACAATAAAATAGTTTTTTCATAGTAAGTTTAGGTTAATTGGAAGTATCCCTCCGAGGGTAAAAACTTGGAGGTTTGCTTTAAAAAATAATAATTACAAAATAAAAAGAATCATGAAAAATAGAGATAATTTTATAAAATTTGTAATGATGGTATTTGTTACTCTCACAATACAATCATGTGCACAAAGCACTTCAAAATCTGACGGAGATAAAATAAAAAATTTGGCAGTAACCTCTGTAAACAAAACAGAAGACCAATGGAAAAAGGAACTAACTCCCCAACAATACTATGTATTGAGAGAAAAAAGGAACAGAAGCTCCTTATACTGGGGAACTTTTGATGAACAAAGAAAAAGGTGTTTATAAATGTGCTGGCTGTGGGAATGAACTTTTTACAGATAATATGAAGTTTGACTCTCACTGTGGTTGGCCTAGTTTTGACCGTGAAATTGCTGGAGGTAAAATCACAACAAAAGAAGATAGAACGCTAGGCATGTTAAGAACTGAAATTAATTGTGCAAAATGTGGTGGTCATTTGGGGCATATTTTTGACGACGGGCCAACTGATACTGGCAAAAGATATTGTGTAAACTCAGTTTCTTTAACTTTTGAGCCTAAACAAAATAAAATTGAAAAACCTAAAAAAGCACAATTAGAAACCATCACTTTAGGCGGAGGATGTTTTTGGTGTATCGAGGCTATTTATGAAAAATTAGAAGGAGTAAAATCTGTCGTATCTGGGTACGCAGGCGGCACTGTATCAAATCCTACCTATGAAGAAACCAGTTCTGGAAAAACAGGGCATGCAGAAGTTACTCAAATAACTTTCGACAAAAATAAAACTTCTGTTGAAGAAATATTAAAAGTTTTTTTCACAGTTCATGACCCTACAACTACAAACCGCCAAGGGGCTGATGTAGGATCACAATATCGATCAATTATATTATATAATAACCCTGAACAAAAGAAAATTGCAGTTGACATTATAAATGCTTTAAATAATGAAAAAGTGTACGATAACCCTATTGTGACACAAGTAATGCCTTTAACTGGATTTTATAAAGCCGAAAATTATCATCAGGATTATTACACAAATAACAAATCACAACCTTATTGTGAAATGGTAATTCAACCAAAGTTAGAGAAATTTGAAAAAGTGTTTAAAGATAAAATTAAAAAGTAATGATCATATCAAATATAGAGCATCATCCAGAATTTAGACTGTTTGTAATGAAAGTTGGGGATGATTTTGCCAAAATAGAATATACAGAAAGAGACAACTGTTATTATTTAGTTCACTCAGAAGTTCCTAAGCATCTTAGAGGGCAAGGGATTGGGAAAATATTGGTAGAAAAAACATTTGAGTACCTCCACAACCATAAAATAAAAGGAATTGCTGTTTGTTCTTACATAAAAGCAATTGTTGATAGAAGCGAAAAACTTAAAAAAATTTCATAAAGAAAGGAATAAATTATGAAAACTCTCAGTTTTGATAAAAACAAAATAAAAGCATTAATACAGCTATTAGACGACCCTAACAATGAGGTTTATGATTTGGTGGAAAAAGAAATTCTTTCTGGAGGTAGCGAACTTATTCCGTATTTACAAGAAGGATTTGATCACTCAAATAATGAGCTTCAAAAGACTCGCTTAGCAACATTATTAGATAATTTTAAATTAAACCATTTGAAAAGAGAAATCGTTAAATGGAGTAAAAACGAAACTCATGATTTACTTAAAGGGTTGTTGCTAATCGCGAAATTTGGTTATCCAAGCTTAAGTGAAAATGAAATAACAAAAACAATACAATTGCTTGCACAAGAAATCAAACCATTAGTTGAAAACAAAAGCAACTATGAAATTATGCAAGCAATGAATATGGTTATCTTAGACAATCACAAGTTTGGAGGAAATTATAAAAACTATTCTGGAATCAACAATTCCTTTATTAATAAAGTTATTGAAGATAAAGTAGGGAACCCAATTATGATTTGTGTAATATACCTGTTGGTTGCAAAAGAGTTAAACATCAACTTAATAGGAATTAACTCCCCTAAGCATTTTATCATGGGAATTTTAGAAGAAACGGGCAAAGACATATCTATTTATAATGATGAACTTATCAATCAAATAGATTTTTATATTGATCCTTTTTTTCAAGGTATATTTTATGGCAATGACAAATTTGACGAGTTCTTAAAAGAAATTAATTTTAATTTAAAAGATAAAGTTTTATTGCCTGCTACAAATTTAGACATTGTTAAACGAGTAATGAATAATCTAATATACGCCCTTCATACTAGTGGCGAAAAAAAATCAGCAACTGATTTGCTAAAAATTGTAGATTTGTTATAATGTAATTGTTAGCTGTAAATTCACCTAACACTACAAAACAAGCGACAATGAAAAAAACAATAACAGCAATAACTCTACTTCTTTTCTTTTTAACAACAAACTGTCAAACAATCAAGGAGAAGAAAAATAAAGAGAAATATACGCCAAGCGTTGAAAATCCTAGAAAGGTATTAATAGGTTTTAATCAAAATTTCTCGATGATGCCAAATATGAATGAGGCAATATATAAAAACATTCAACTATTAAAACCACAAATGCTACGTTACCCAGGTGGTACAGTTACCCATAGTTGGAATTGGAAAGAAGGAGTTATAATGACAAGAAAAAACAAGTCAGTTCACCCAATTGTTGAAATTAAAACTTTGACTGATTATACAAACGCTGACTTTGTTTTTGTGTTAGATATTTTGAACAAAACCCTATCAGACCAGATAGAGATGCTAACCGCAATTGAAAAGTTAGGTGTGGAAATAAAGTATATTGAATTAGGGAATGAATTATATGCTCAAGATGACAATTATAAAAAAGTATTCCCAACAGGAAAAGATTACGCTTTAAGAGTTAATGAATGGCTTCCTGAACTGAAAGAAAATTCCCAAATTCAAAAATTGCAGCACTTTTATTAGGCAGAAAAGTTAAAGAATCTAATGATAGAATGTATAACTGGAATAAACAAGTGGTTGAAAATACAATAAATAAAATAGATGCCTACACATATCATATTTATATAAATGAAAACAAAACATTTGAGGACAAAAAATCTGAATTTATCTCGGTAACTCAAAAGGCAAACACAAAAGACAAAGAACTTTGGATAACAGAATATGGGAATAATCAAGATAAGTCTAATCCAAATTACTATGATGAATTAACCAAACTCGCTGACTTTGTAGAAAATTATCCTAATGTGACAATTGCATTAAATCACCAAATTATAGACGGAACCAAGAACAAATTAACGGCTGATGGAATAGACTTTGTGGAAGAGGGAAAAATGTTTTTAAAACGAGTGAACAAATAAAAACACAGCTACCGAGCAGTCATAATATGTAGGTTAAAGTACCACTATGGAACACTTAAACCAGGTTTTCAACAGAAGTAATTTTATTAAGCCTTTGTACTAAAATTCCGTGACATCGCTAAGTTGCGTTCTATTCGAATCATCAATAAACTATAACAGTAAAATCAAAAAGCAAATGAAACTAAACATCAAAGATACATTCAATAAAGAGTTGCCTGCTGACAAAGAAACAGAAAACTCAAGAAGGCAAGTAAATAATGCATGCTTCTCTTATGTTACGCCTAAAAGTCCTAGCAACCCTGAATTGGTTCATTATGCTTCTTTTTTAGCGAATGATTTAGGTATCGCTAACGACGTGCAAACAAAAGAGTTTCTCGATGTTTTTTCTGGTAATTCTGTTTACCCTGAAACAAATCCGTTTGCTATGTGTTATGGTGGACACCAATTTGGTAATTGGGCAGGACAATTAGGTGACGGTAGAGCTATAAATCTTTTTGAAATTGAAGCAAACAACAAACATTGGGCATTACAATTAAAAGGAGCTGGTGAAACACCCTACTCTAGAACTGCCGATGGATTGGCAGTGCTACGCTCCTCTGTAAGAGAACATTTATGTAGCGAAGCCATGCATAGTTTAGGGGTTCCAACTACACGATCATTAGCATTAATCCTATCAGGAGATGAGGTTTTAAGAGATATTCTATATAATGGGAATCCAAAACTGGAAAAAGGAGCAATTGTAACCCGTGTCGCTCCTAGCTTTATCCGATTTGGTAATTTTCAAATCTTTGCCTCTCGCAGAGACAATAAAACACTTAAAGAACTTACTGATTATACAATCGCACATTATTTCCCAAATATAAAATCTGAGGGCAAAGAAAAGTATTTGGATTTTTATCAAGAAGTAGTAAACAAATCTCTAGAAATGGTTGTAGAGTGGCAAAGAGTGGGTTTTGTACACGGTGTTATGAATACTGACAATATGTCTATATTAGGATTAACCATTGATTATGGCCCGTATGGTTGGTTGGAAAATTTCGATCCGGATTGGACTCCAAACACCACCGATAGACAAAATAAAAGATACCGATTTAGAAATCAACCAGACATTATACTTTGGAATCTTGTTCAATTAGGAAATGCATTATATCCACTAATAGAAGACATCCCTGCGATGGAAACCATTTTAACCGCTTACAATAAAACGTATGATACAAAATACCATAAAATGATGGCGGCAAAACTGGGCTTATCTTCAACCTATACGACAGAAAACCATGACGAACTAATAAATTTATTGACACAGTCTAATATTGACATGACAATCTTTTTTAGAAATCTGAGTTCTGTTACTAAATTAGATACCCCAAAGGAAGCCTTTACTAAAATAAAATATGCTTTTTACAATATCGAAGAATTACCTAATGAAATAATAACAAAATGGGAAGTTTGGCTAAAAAGCTATTTAGAAATGATTAATGCAGAAGAACAAACAGACTCTGAACGCAAAGCATCCATGAATCGTAATAACCCTAAATATGTGTTACGAAATTATATGGCACAATTAGCAATAGAATCTGCGGAAAAAGGCGATTATTCATTAATAAACGAGCTCTATCTGTTGCTCCAAAAACCGTACGAAGAACAATCTGAACATGAAAAATGGTTTGCTAAAAGACCTGATTGGGCTTTAGAAAAAGTGGGTTGTTCAATGCTTTCTTGCAGCTCTTAAATAATTGCTAATAATTTATATCTTTACTAAGAAATTTAAAATTTATGAAAACTACAAACTGGAACACAATAAAAACGGAAAAAGATGTCCTTGATATTATTGAAAAATCAAAGGATAAGCCTCAAATTATTTTTAAAGATAGTGTTTCGTGCGGTATTAGTGCCTTTGCAAAAGAACGCCTTAAAAATGATTCCCCTCTTATCGAAAGCATCTCAGCCTTTAATTATCTTGATTTACTTTCTTACAGAGAAGTATCAAATTTTATCGCTAAAAAATTAAATGTAATTCATCAATCCCCACAAATTATCGTTTTAATAAAGGGGGAAGTAATTTATAGAGATTCACATCATTCCATTGAAGCAAAAAAAATTGCGAATAAAATTACTACTTTTGTAGAAGGATAAGAACAAATTATGAAAGCAACTTTTAACAACAAAATAATAGCAGAAAGCGACCAAACAATTAGCTTCAAAGGGAACACTTATTTCCCACATCAAAGTCTAAAAAAAGAATACTTTAAGCCAAGTAAAATAAGCTCTGTTTGCGATGAGAAAGGCGTTGCTCATTATTACAACGTTGAAGTAAATGGGAGATTTAGAGATGATGCTGCGTGGTTCTACCCTGAAGCAACGAGTCAGGCAAAATTAATTGAAAATTATGTAGCCTTTTGGAAAGGTATAAGAATTGAAGAATAATCTATATTTAATTTAAATGTATTTAATAGTAAACAACAAATTGGTCTTTCAAAGTATGGGATTTTATTTGTTGTTTCTTTTTTTCTTGGTTGCTTGTCAAAATAATCATCCTGAGGATTCTCAAACTATCTGTGCGTCACAATTCTGCAATGCACAAGGGAAGAATGAAATACTGGCAACAAAAGACAAAGCATACACTCCATCAATTATACAATTTCCTGCTAATCTTGTTATTGCTTCCCCAAACACTAACGATTACTCTAAATACATCAAAATTATTGATACGCTTAATACTAAACTAAACAAATCAGGAATAAACATCCTCCTAAATCCAAATATTTTACGTGTAAATCAAAAAAAATCAATTGACAGAATAGGATATAGTGATAAAATAAGAAAAGAGCTTGAATCTAAAATTAAAACAAAGTATTTAACGTTTGTAATTGTTCCTTCTGGACAAAAACTAAATGGGTTTACTTATACTCTTAATCAAAATTTTTGGTATTATTTAGGATTCGGATATAATTATATTTATATTTCCGATAATCCTAACGTTAGTGTGGCAACTTTCGCTCATGAAACGGGGCATTTTTTTGGTCTCCAACACACCTTTGGTTCTTCATCTGAGCAATTTACTACAAAAGAGAGCATCTTGGAAAACAATTGTAATACCGAAGGGGACTTTATATGTGACACTCCAGCAGATTACAACACACCTATAGATAAAAATTGTAGATACGTTGGCGCTAGATATAAAAACTACAATCCTCCCATAGAAAATTTCATGAGCTATTCTCCAGGTTTTTGTAGGAATCATTATTCTAACGAACAATTAATTTTCATGGGGAAATTCGCTAAAAGTTACAGATTTAACATTGCTAAATCCTCACAATAACCCTCCTCACTTAAAAAAGCATTCTCACTCAATATTATTTTAGGGAAAGAAACTTAATGGAGTTTTGTAAAAAAAATGCATGACGATTCAACCCCAACGCAAAGCTTGCATTTCTTGTAGTTTCTAATTTGCCACTGAGACTTCGCATAGTTTGCATATTGGTTTGTTAATATTAATGCGAATTAATTTCATAGAAATGGTCGGATATGTCGTTTATCATTGCATTTGTTAAAAAGATTGGCAATGTTTTATATTAATTTTGTATTTTTAAACAATTTTTTGCTTCTAAAAAGCGAGACTACGACAAAATATGACACTATTGCCCCCTATTAAAATTAAGATAATTAAAATACTGCCTTTTTTGGTAATGCCCCTTTTGGCGAGTTGCTTATCATTTAGACAATCTGATGACAACAAGTCTGTAACTACATTTAGTCTGGACACATTAAAACTATATGACCAAAACAGGCAAAGAGAAATTCCTATTGCCATCTACCACCCTAAGATCGATATTTCAGGAAAACAAAAAATTGTCATTTTCAGTCACGGTTATGGGCAAAACTGGATATTCTGGATAAAGTGAGCACCTAATTCCGGATAAAAGTGAGCAGTATAAATGAACTCAAAAAGGTGTCTAAAAAGTAGTTTAAAAATATAAAATTATTTTACTCTATTGGTTGTTTTTCTATTTTCTTTTTTCTCATTGATTCTCCTTTTAATTCTATCCGAAGAGCATTGTGAACGATTCTATCTAAAATTGCATCTGCAATGGTTTGTTCTGCAATAACTTCATGCCAGGATTCAACTGGGAGCTGCGAAGCAATAATAGTTGATTTTTTCCCCATGCCTGTCTTCAATTATCTCCATAAGATCCTGCCTTTTAAGATTATCTAATGACTGCAGCCCAAAATCATCTAGAATAATGAGATCCTGCTTTTCTATTTTATTAATTTCTTTTATATAAGAGCCGTCAGCTTTAGCCATTTTAAGTTTGGAAAAAAGTTTATTGATATTAAAATACATTACTTTGTAGCCCATCATACAGGCTTTATAGCCAATTGCGGTAGCTATAAAGCTTTTACCAACACCCGTACTTCCACAGACAAGGATGTTTTGTTTGTTTTTTTATAAAATCACAAAACTCAAGTCTGTTTATCAAGTTTTTATCTACTCCTCTGGAACTGTCAAAATCGATTTCTTCCATAAAAGCTTTATATCTAAACTTGGCAGTATTGATTAATCTTTCAACTTTTCGATTTTCTCTGTCATCGTATTCAGAGTTAATTAAATAGGCAATAAGTTCATCATTTGTATAATCGATGGTACTTGCTTCTAAAGTAGTATTAAAGGCTCTGGACATTCCGTAGAGCCTTAATTGTTTCATTTTCTCTAATGTTTGATCATTCATATTGTTATTTTATTAATGGTTATTATTTGTAATATTCCCGACCTCTGATATTATTATGTTTGGGTATTTCTTTGTCTTCAATAGTAGGATCTTCATCGATTAAGTCTAATCCTTTCTCCAAGATAGATTTGATGATTGGGTAATTGATTTTTTCATAATCCATAGCTCTCTTACAAGCATTGTTTAATCTGTCATTGCCTACTTTATTGGCTAAACTTAATACACCTGTACAGGATTTATAAGATTGCTCGGGATGCTGTTTTTTATCTAATATTTGTATAATAAATGATTTGCAAAATTCTCCAACAGAAGCTCCCCATTGGATAAACCTCTCAGGATTCCACTCTGCCACAAACTGATGTGATGTGGGCATGTGTTCTTTATTTGTTGTATAAAGATATTTGGAGTAGTCTCTCTGATGACTGGCTATTATGCGCTGTCCATGATAAATCTCAACGGTAGTTTTACTGTAAATAATCAATACTTTCTTGCCCATATAAATAAAAGGCACACTATAATAGTGTTTGTCTTTATTGAGATAAACATGGCTGGATTTATGAACGGTTGCTTTAGCAAAACCTTTGAGCTGATAGGGATTAACAGGTAAAAATGATAGTGTTTCTTTCTCTATCTCATTAAACAAATCTAATCTTGAGTATTTCCTGCCTTTAAAAGACATTGTATTATGCTTTTCTAAAAGTGGTAAAATAGCATCATTAAGGGCTTCTATAGTAAAAAAATCTTCTTTGCGTAAAGGAGCAAAAATTCTGGTATAAATTATTCTTACTGCATTTTCAACCAGAGCCTTATCTTTTGGATGATAAGCTCTGGTAGGCAGTATTGTGGTTCCGTAATGAGAAGCAAAGTCTAATAAATATTCCGTTACCAAGGGCTCATATTTATCACTCTTTTTAACAGCTGTTCTTAAATTATCAGTTACAATAGCGCTTGGAACACCCTGATAATAGTCTAGCATTTTTACCAGACTTCCCATAAAGTCTTCTTTATTTTGGGTTCTGGTAGCTTCTACAAAAGTAAGTCCGCTTGCTCCCAATACACTTACAAAAACTTCTACTTCACACAGTTCTCCTGTAGACTGGTCAATAACGGATAATTTCTTTCCTGTATAGTCCACAAAAACTTTATCCCCTGCCTTATGATGCATATGCATCGATGGCTTGAGTTTGCCTCGCCAATTTTGATAATGATAGCAAAACTGAGAATAACTGTAGCCATCAGGATGATTTTCCCTATATTCTTCCCAGAGCAATTGGCGGGTAACACCAACTCGCTTTAATTCTTTTTCTATCGTGGGAAATAAGGATTTCTAAAACTATGTTTTTTTCGGGAACGGGTTTTATCTGGCCATCAAAGAGTTCTTCCAGATCTTCATTACTAAGACCTGATAACTCTTGATAAGTAAAAGAATTTTGATGAAATGATTCAATATATTTCTTTACAGTATTGCGCGATAAGCCTAATTGTCTGCTTATTTGGAGCTTACTTACTCCTTGAGTATATAAACGTAATAATTGCAAAATGTTTCTCATATCCAGTCGTTTATTTGCCATATCTTTTGTTTTAAAAACAAGTAAGATATTCTTTATAAACACTACTTTTTGAGGTGGTCACTTTGAACCGGAATCAATTGATCTCTTTCACAAGAATAGGGTGATCACTTTGAACCGGAATCAATTGCTCTCTTTTACCGGAATGGGGTGCTCACTTTTACCAGAATTTGCATTTTACCTTTTAAAGCAATATCGAGAATTTTATTTCTGTTCTCTCCATAAGCCCATTTTGGATTAATCAACTTAAGTTGCTCTAAAGATTTATTTCGGTAGTATTCAAATTTCTCAGACATATTATTTTAGTGAATCTGCCAAAAATTGCAATTATTAGCAGTTATTTTTTCTATACTTTTCGTGTAATTCAATCATTTGTTTGAATTCTGCTTCTTCATCATAATTTATTTTATTGTTTATAAAATCAAAATCTGATGTTTTTATTATTAATGGAGAAACTTTTATTAATTCATTACTGTGAACATTACTTTCGTCATAATTAATTTCCATTACATCGTAAATAGTTATCGAGTTCAAATTCAGTTTTTTTAATACTAAATCATTTGATATTGCGAGATTGGTTAATCCGTATTGCATTTTAACACTTGGATACGCAATTGCTTCAATTTTAAAACCGTTTTTATCTTTTTTTGCTTGTAAAAATCTTGACGATAGAATACTTGAAAACAGATAGTTTTCTCTTTCAGTATAAATTACAATTTTGATGAATTCTTCAGTAAAAAAGAGCATAACATCTTCGAAAATTTCACCTAAATTTGGATCAATCGTATTTTTTGAATTTATCCAAGCATTATATGCGTCAATGCTTTCTTTTGATAAATTATTGATATTTGGATTGAAGATATTATGAGTGTTTAATTTCTCCCCTTTTTTAATTTCCCATTCACTTACAGTTATTAAATCTCCAACATTTGGTTTAGTTTCCCAAATTGCAGTTTTGAAATCTAATGCTGAATAAAAAACACTTTCATTAGGTAAATTACATCTTCCATAATATGATTTATTCAAAGGCGGACCAAGTAAGTCATCAATAAGTTGTAACTTAACTTTAGCACCTTGGTATAAATGTTTATTGTTGGTAACTCTAAATAATTTAGTTGGATAAGTATCAGCCCAAAATGTCATATTTATGTTGACAAATTTTATGAAGCTAGCTTTAATTTCTTCAATTTCCTTTTCAGATAAGTTATGAAATCCCTTTTCACTGATCTCTAAAGAAATTTCAATTTCTCTCTAATACTCGCTGGAGAATTAAATAAATTTTTGGTATAATCTTTTACTATTTGTTCAATCATAAGTCTAGGTTTCAGGGGATTTTCAGGAAAATAGCAACTAACTTATTTATATGCTAAACAAGCATTCATAAAGCTATTCAAAATGGATGTCTAAATATCCGGTTATATTCGAATATAAGAAATAATCTCCATAAATTATCTAATAGATTTTTTATTTATTGAATCATTATTAGATATATTATCTTCATCATCAATATAATATCCTTTTGGCAACCCGTAAGTTTCCACAAATTCCATAAACTTAAGTGAGGTATAATTTTAGTATCTTTTGATATATTTTTCTCATTTAGAATTTCATTGATTTGCTTTCTAATTTTGGCGTCACTAAACTGATTACAATACATTTCAACCAGTACCGCTTTTGTAACAGAATGAGGAAGCGGTTTTTTATTATTCTTATTCATTTGTTTTTTTTATATTAAGCACTCTTTCTCAAATCATTGATATGGAATAAGATTCTGAAAATCTTATCTTCCAATGGTCTTACTACTTTTTTCTTGCCTTTAAAAGGAAAATGACAAATTGCAATGGCAGGACAATAACAATTGAAATGCACAAGAGTATCACATAAGCATTGCACAGCAGTATTGTAAGGCGGTTTTTTAGTTTGATTCTCATAATTTGTGCTTTAAATATTAATTAATTTTTCGTGCAAAAGGTCTGACATGGATTGCATTGTAATTCTCTGTTCTTGCGTTCTTTTCTCTCTTTCCCATTGACAGCAGAAAAGAAGTATAACTGCCTGTGTGGGAGAAAGAGTAATGTTTGATTCCTGTTTTTTGCTTTCAATCTTTGTCCTAAATATGAAAAACATACTTTGGAGTGTATCGATTACAATAATTTTATTGCAATACTTTTCATAATCTTTGCAATGGGCTTATTTCGTCAACTTTATGTTAATGAATTTGAGCAGTTTGGATTGTATAATTTCAATATCTTCTATCTTGATTTTCTTTAAGGCTATTTTCATAATTGAATTTGAATTGAGAGATTAATAGATTGTTTTCATAAAACTGTACCACGTTGGTAATGGTAAAAAGTTTGCTTTTTTCAAACCTCCTGAGCATACTTTGATAACAAGCTCACTCTTTCGTTTGTTTTGGTTTATTGGCGACCACCAAACCGCATTTTTTTCTTTTGTTTTGGGTAAGGATTACCATTTTAATTTTTGATTTTGTGGGGCAAATACTGGCATAGTTATAATTGGTTAAGTTAAAATTCAAAAAATCATATTGTGCATAATCATTGTCGATATTGATTATTTTTTCATTCAATTTCAACGATTTTTTTTAAATCATTTGTGGCAATTTTTCTAAGTACTCTTTCGGTAAATTCTTTTCTACAAAATCAAATAATTGTGGCATTGTAATTTTATTTTTGAAGAAACGATTTACTTCATTTTCGCATTTCTTAGCATGATTCATTGTTGTCTTGCGTCTTACCGCATTGGCTTCCTGTTTCTTCTTTAAAGCTTCATACTTAGATTTATTTTGTAAATACTCCCCCCATTTGGCTTTAGTATATTCAAATCCTACTTCTTTTGAAGTTTTTCGGGTCATATCAAAATAATCGAATGGAAACAAAGGCGGAAACTCATTTTTAGCAAACCATTTTCTAGCCCATTCGGCACGCCAACGCATTTGTTTAATATCTTCGACAATTCCTGCCTTATTAAAAGATTCCCCAGTAAATGCAATCCATTTATTTTGCATATACAATGAAATTGCTTTTTTCCATGAACCTGCAAAAGGAGTTGAATTTTTATAAATCTTTGCGATTCCCTTGAAAAAGTCTTGTATTACCAGTTCTCTAAAATCTTCTTTGAGCATTGTTCCAGAATAAGCTTCTTTAAACAAGTATCGGATATCAATAGGTTTGTAGTTGTTATATTCTTGATTGGCTAAGTTTACCGCTAATTCTTGTGGGTGGATTATCAAGTTTTGAAGCTTTTCAGACAAAGTATTTAAAACTTTAACACGCTCCGCCCCCGCCCCCACAGTTGGATTTTGTAGTTTGCTGGCTGGTGTTCTTGTAAAAAACAAATAAGAAGGCGTGACCGAAGGGAACTCCTTATCAAATTGAGAAATGTTCTTAACATTCTCTTTCATTTGAAATTCATTTAAATTTGTTCTAGTATTCTCATTGTTATCAGGTAAAACTTTCTCATTTACAGGGTTAACACATTGATTTTCAGTAGTTGTTAATTTTGAGGTTTTGAGGTCTAAAACTGTCAAAATTTCGCTATTGATATGCACTTCAACGGGTCTATTTTGCCCCGAAAAATGATAATCAACAAATACCCCACATTCTTCTAAACGCTGTCTATGGTTACGCACGGTCTTTTTACAGAGGTCTAAACTTGTGACTCCGTTACGTTGTAATGCGGTTACTAAAAATGAGTTGATTCTAAATTCTTCAATAGGTTCTTTCTTGCGTTATGGCCTCCTTTGATGAATTTTTCATTGCGCTTCATTAGTTGCGAATTGTACAGATGCAACAGGTTTTGAAAAACAATTTCGGTGGCAATTTAACGCTTTTTTGGATTTTGTTTTTCTCCACAATTAAGCCATAATCATTGCAGAACTCATTTACTGCCTCGTTGTATGCTCTTGCTTTAGGTTTTTCTTATTCAGCAAAAAGACTTTTCTAAATTCCGTCTGTACTTCTGTAAGAGCATTTTCCTTGCAGAATTGCTCTACTAAGATTGTGGTCTTTGGATAAGTTCGTTTTCTGCCGTGTCTTAAAATTGTAACTGGCAATGTACTTGCGGTAGTTGTCCATCGTTGTAGAAAAAGCTTCTTCGATTATGGCGGGATAAACCGCAATGATTCTGTTATCCAATTGTAATGTTGCGTTTTCTATTGCAATGGTTTCTTCGATTTGCTTTTTAGCCTCTGTATTGCCAAAACCAAAGAGATTCGAGGCAAGGGAGAAAACTCGTCGTCTATTTTTTGTTGTGTACTGGCTCTCATAGTATTTTTGTTTAACCTTTCAGCAAGGCGTAAATGTTTACGCCTGTGCGTCAAGGAAATTCAGCGAATTGCTGTCTATGTATCGTGTATTGCAATGCTTTAGAATAAAATTGCAATGGGATTGCAATGGTTTATTTGCTTCTGAATGATTTGTTGTAGTTCTCTGCCAGCAGTTTGTCAACGTCCGAGAGCTTGTAAAAGATTTTTTTACCTACTTGACTAAATGAAATTTTGCCTTCATCACGCCAACCTTGGGCGGTACGTTTGGAGATACCCATTAATTGTATAAATTCCTCATTATCCATAAAGGATTTTTTGAGGCATTGGTTTGGGTGCTTAATTGATTTTGCAGGGAATCCCAACCTTGAAGTTAATTCTGCGAACTGTGCTTTGGACAAGATAAATACCTCCATGATTTGCGTATTTAAAAATTATGAAGCAAATGTGCGGGGTATGAAAAAGTCTTTTAGTCTTTTCTTGGTCTTCAAGGACTAAGTTTTCTTTTTAGGTTTTTGGAAGCCCTTATTTTAAAGGGGTTGAAGTTTTGGGCTTCTTATAAAAACAGGGAGTGAAAAAAGACCTTTTTTATTTTGTGTAGAAATGGGTGAAAATCGCCTCTAAAATGACATTTTTTGACCCTTTTTAAGCCAAAAAAAGGCATTTTTGAAAAAGTCTTTTGAGGTCTTTTCATTTTAAAAAGACCTTTTTCATTTATAAAAAACCTTTATTCTGACAAGGGTTTACAACGATTTTATTGATGTAGAAAATGTGAAAAAATAAAAAGTCCACAGGGAATTTGTGGACTTTTTGTGTTTGATTATAAAAGTTTGCTTATATCTATTCTTTTATGGGTATTGGGGCGTTTGTCTTCCCTTGAGGGTTGGAGGATAGTTTTAACGCTAAGGGGACTTAGTTCCTTTCCGTCTTTGTCAATGAATGTGTTTACAATTATTTCCGCAATATCATTGATATTGCCCTCAACCATTGGCTTACCCTCAACCAATATTTCACGGGACATTTGATAGATATGTCCACAAACTGATTGACATTGCAATTGAATTGCAATTTAGTATGTGGGATTGGATTGCCCGGAACAATAGGCTTAAATTTATCAATGGAACTTTTGATGCTCTGCAATTCATAAATCTGCTTAATCTCCTTACTGCATTGCACATCAAACAAGGGCAATTTTTGATTCGATAAACTCATATTCGCTTGTCTGTACTCGCTTCTCTTTCGTGAGTAAAAGTATCTTCTCATTATCATCGTCAAGGCTGTCGATTTGCTTTTTGACTTCACAAAATGAAAAATGCCTGTCCTCACTTTCTGCATTGATAAACCTTTTAGCTATTGTCTGTTTGCTTTCTTTTGAACTCGAAAACTGTATTTCTTTTCGTTTGGATTCTATCAAATTGAATAGTTTGTTATAACGGCATAAGGCTTTTTTACTGGTAAATAAATCCTCATTATTGGAAATCAATTCTTCAAAACGATTTAACCAAACAATCGGCTCTTTAACCAAGCTGGTTTGATAATTTAGAAAAATGGGGTAATCGGAGTAGTGTAATTCAAAAATCTTATTAATTAGTGCGGTACAATAGTCTTGTACTGTAACTTTTTTATCGAGAATAATATCAAAATCGTGATTGGAAACTTTTGTAGAATGCACCACTACCATTTCGAGAAACGAGGTAGTTTGAAAATTTTGCTCCATAGAATTTTAATGCTACAATTAGGGTTATGTTTTTGCATTTTCTTTGAAATGGCAATTTTAAATTTATCCCAGTTCAAAATTCGTTTTTGAAGCCTCTGTTTTGGCTGTTAAGCCTTTACTATTGCGGAATATCTATTTAAAAGAACTACTTTCTTTGGCGCTAAAATAGAGGGAAAAAAATCCTTTTTTTTAAAAGGATTTCATAAATTTTTATTAAATATTTAGCAATATTTTAGCTACGATACTACTTATTTTTCAATAACGTGATTAACAGTATTTTATTATTCTCACTTTTTTACACAATTTAATAAATATAATTATCTACTGCCTTATCCAGTTCTTCTCCCAAGATTTTTGCATATACCTAGGTGCTGCCTCCCTAACAACAGGAGCATGTATTAACCTT
>NZ_JBXBAV010000020.1:0-6763 GCF_056783245.1 Flavobacterium sp. TC780
CACGTATTGCTAAGGTTAATACATGCTCCTGTTGTTAGGGAGGCAGCACCTCCCGTCTGCGACTGCAAGCCAAGCCGATGGTCCTCCAGCAACATAGCCTGTTGTACCAAGACCCTGAAAATTAACTTTGCCATCCTTATTCTCTGCTTTTGTAAAATATACCGTTGGGAATCCCTGAATTCCAAAAACTTGCTGCAATTCATTATTTTGAGCTTTTACCTCAGGAGTTTGTGCCGTTCTTCTTGGAAAATCTAATTCCACCAAAACAACATTGTCTTTTGCCCATTTGTTAAACTCAGCAGTTTTTAGGACTTCGCTTTGCAAACGAATACACCAACCACACCAATTGCTTCCAGTAAAAAACAATAACAGAGGTTTTTTCTCCTTGTTACTAATAGCTATAGCCTCTTTTACGTCTGTATACCACTTTAAATCTTGCGCCTGAACCGCAAAAGAACCTAATACTAGCAACAACGCAACAAATATCTTTTTCATTTTGTTCTTATTTTATTTTCCAAATTTAAGGAAAAAATAAACTAGAAAATATTTTCTATTTTACTTCTTGCATTAATTTCTTAATCAATGGTGTACTTATTATTAAAATAACACCTGCTATAAGCGAATAAATTGCCAAATGATAATACCCATCTGTATAAGCTATCAACTTAGACATAAGCGTAGTTCCTGTATTTGCATTAGACATTTCTGAACCCAATTTTCCTGCTGCAAATTGTCCAAATGCACTTGATAAGAACCACAATCCCATCATCATTCCGAAAAGTCTTTTAGGAGACAATTTAGTAATAACTGACATACCGATTGGTCCAATACACAACTCTCCAAGAGTATATACTAAATACCCTAAAGCAAATACGTTAAGAGAACTTAATCCATTTACATCAACAAAGAAACGAGCACTATAAAAGATAAAGAATCCTGCTGCAAGAAGAATGAATGAAAATCCAAATTTCACAACTGTATTAGGCTCAATTTTTCTTTTATAAAGGAATATCCATAATAATCCTATTAGTGGACTAAAAATAATAACGTATAAAGAGTTTATACTATTATTAACTACGTTTGGATCAATATTAAAGAACAATAACTGACTAGACAAATTATCTTTTGCAAACAATGACAATGAACCACCCGATTGCTCTGAGATAGCCATAAACATAAAATACCCGAAGATAAATACAAACGCCGCCAATAATTTATATTGCTGATTGCGATCTTTAATTCTTAACAATTCATACAAAAAATACAAAAGAGCAACTGCTCCAATTGTGTACATAAAATATTCTGTAAAATCAGAATTTATCACCATTATATAAATAAGAGGAATTGCCAATAAAGAACCAACATAAACTCCGATCTCATACATATTACGTTTTTTTGGAGTATGCTTTTCTAATGGTGAGTTACCAATAGGTGCTAAATGTTTCTTCGTTAAAAGAAATGTAATCACACCAATAATCATAACTATAGCAGCAGAAAGGAAACACAAGCTCCAAGAGTAATTCTTCCCTAAATAAATAGGAATCGCTCCACCTAGCATTCCACCGATGTTAATACCAGCATAAAACATACCGTAACCAGCATCTCTACGTCCATCATTTTCATGATATAGTTCACCAACCATCGAAGAAACATTAGGCTTAAAAAATCCAGTTCCAATAATAGACAGTGTAATACCGTAATAGAAAAAATCGTGAGGAGAGGCAGCAATAATAAGATTACCAATAATCATAACGATTCCTCCAAAAAGCAAAGATTTTTTAAATCCCAAAATTTTATCAGCAAAAATACCTCCAATAAAAGTAAAAGCATATACAAATGCCTGTATGGCTCCATATTGCAAATTTGCTTTTCCTTCTAATAATCCTAATTGGTCGACCATGAAAAATGCCAAAACACCTCTCATACCGTAAAAGCAAAAACGCTCCCACATTTCGACTAAGAACAAATACCACAATTGCTTTGGGTACTTGCCTTTAAAATTTTGTATTTCTTCTAATGTAATACTCTGTTCCATTTATTTATAATAATTAATTGATCCCGTGATCTTTCATCACTTTGTTTAAGTTTTTTACCAAAGCAAACATCAATACTGTTGCAAACATCAACAAGCCAAAGTTTACCCAGAAAAAGTTTATTTTGTCATCATATTGATCCCACATACTAGCTAAAACCCCACTTAATTTATTTCCGATTGATGTTGATAAAAACCAACCTCCCATCATTAAGGCTGTAATGTTTTTTGGAGACAGTTTAGAAACAATTGACAATCCCATGGGACTCAAGAATAACTCTCCAATGGTTATAATCCCATAATTAGCAACCAACCACCAAACCGATACTTTTTCGGCTCCGTTACCTCCTATGTGAACTGCCGCAATCATTACTAAAACAGATAATGCAGAAATCAATAATCCGAATGCAATTTTAGTTGGCGTACTTGGTTCTTTTTTTCTATTACGAAGAAAAGTAAAAAATGCAACCACCAAGGGTGTCAGAATAATTACCCAACCAGGATTTATCGACTGACTTAAATTAGTTGCCCAAATAGAAACTGTTGCTCCTTCAGTTGGCTTTTTGTCCTCGGCTACATTTCTGAAATAAACGGGATGATCAACTGTTTTCACAACTTTCCCATTTTCTTTTTGGAGTCTAAAACTAGCGTCATATAATTCTGTTGAATCTTTTTTGAATTCAATCACTTTGGCCAATTTCAAATTATTGAAAACAGTTTGTGTTGTTCCTGTAATTTCTCTATCCGTATAACGATCTGCCCATGTGGTTAATGCTGATCCGTTTAATTTAAAAACTGCCCAAAATAAAATAACCACTGCAAAAATAGAAAGTAATGCTCCTATTTGTCTTTTCTCTTCTACTTTAGCTTTAAAATATAAACTTCCGTAAAAGTAAACTACTGGGATACAAGCAAAAATAAACGCATCTGTACTATCTGAACCAAAGATTGAACTATCTAAATTCATATCAGATTGTACTCCTTTTAGCAACCAGCCTATAACTCCAAAGACAATAGATGGAACAAGAATGTACAATACAATTTTTGAAAATGGCATATCTCCTTCTTGAATTCCTTTTTTATCAGTTTTATTACCATAATGTTTTGTCCCTAAAACAAAAACAATTACACCAATAAACATTCCTAATCCAGCTGCCATAAAAGCATAATGCCATCCTAGAAGGATTTGTAAAGCTGCACCAAAGAAATTACAAATGAAAGCTCCCACATTTATTCCCATATAGAAAATATTGTATCCTTCATCTTTCTTATCCTTGTATTTATCTTCATCATAGAAATTCCCTAGAAGTGTAGAAATATTAGGTTTAAAAAAACCATTTCCTATGATAACCAGCGTCATTGCAACATATAGCATTGTTAAACTATGAATACCCATCATAAAATAACCTACTCCCATCATTAACCCACCAAGGATGATTGAATTTTTATAGCCTAGATATCTGTCTGCAACCAAACCACCAATAAAAGGTGTCAGAAACACAAGTGCTATAAAAGTTCCATACAAGTCAGAAGCTTCTTTCTCGGTCATAGCAAACCCAGCCTCTACATCTTTTAGATATAAAGTAAAAATTCCAATCATTAAATAATAACCAAAACGTTCCCACATTTCAGATAAAAACAAAAAAGGCAATGCTTTTGGATGATTTTTCCACATAATAAAATAGCTTCAAAATTAAAAAAATTACCTACCCAAATAAATCGGATAGGTAATAGATATTAAGGTTTTAATTATTAACGAACACCGTGCATCATTTTTTTCAAAAATGGTGTCAAAGCAAACAATATAATTGCTGCAATACCGGTAAGCACAACAAACACCATAAAAAACTCATATAAGTTGTGAATTTCAAACCCTGCAAAAAAATGATTTGCAGCACTAATTTGATGTTTGTCTAAAAGAGCAAGCTGCTCTGCTGTAGGCGTTATAGTTTTATCTAAAACCCCCTGAAGATCAATCCCTAATTCTTTTGCTTTTGCAAATTTATCACCAGTAGCTGGCAAAATAGAACCTAAAGTTCCTCCTAAAGCATAACCTGATGCATTAGACAAGAAAAATACTCCATACAATAATGAAGCAAAACGTTTCGGAGATAATTTACCTACCAATGATAAACCAATTGGAGACAAACATAACTCAGCACATGTATTTAAGAAATATAATAATATCAACCACTTAACTAATAACAACCCAGAAGTTCCGATATAAGAAACTTGATTTGCAATCATAAAGAAACTCAAAGAAATAACTACCAATCCAACAGCTAGTTTTACAGTAGAAATAGGCTCTTTTCCTTTTGATCTTAAAGTATCCCATAACACACTAAAAGGAACAGCTAATATTACCACAAACAGTCCGTTAAAAATCTGCACCATTGATGCAGGCATTTGGAAACCAAAGAAGTTTCTGTCCGTTTGGTTATCTGCGATAAAAGTTAATGATGAACCAGCTTGTTCAAAAGCTGCCCAGAAGAAAATAATAAAAAACGAAACAATATAAATTACAAAAATACGATCTCTCTCTACTTTAGTTAACGAAGAATCTGAAATGATTAATCCTGCTAAAGCCAATCCACTTGAATAAATTAATGTATAAATTAAATTCTGTTCAATTACATAATGAAAGAACAAACCTAGAACAAAGAAACTAACTCCAGCAATTAATAAAGCTTTATTAGAAAAATTAGCTTTTTGAGCCTCTCCTTCCTCAAAATCAGAAGCATCATTTTTAGATGGTAAACCTCCTAAAGGCTTTCCTTCTGGAGTAACTACATATTTATTTTTTAAAAAGTAAAAAAGTAAAGTTCCTAAAAGCATAGCAATAGAAGCTGCTAAAAATCCCCATTTAAAAGCATGAATATCTCTAAGACCACCCACTTCTTTAACATCTCCTAAAATCGGACAAATAGATTGCCCTAAGAAAGCACCAATATTGATTCCCATATAGAAAATAGTAAAAGCAGAGTCCAGTTTAGTTTTTTCCTGTTTTGGATACAAACTACCAACCATACTAGAAATATTTGGTTTAAAGAAACCATTACCGAAAACGATAATTCCTAATCCGCTATACATTACTATTTTTGCTAAGCTTAAATTTGCTTCAAAAATACTACCACTGGCAAACAATAATAGTTGCCCCCACTGCCATCATAAAACCTCCAAGAAGAATACAGTTTCTGTTTCCAAAAAAACGATCGGCAATAAACCCACCAAGCATTGGTGTTAAGTAACAAAGTCCAAGAAAACCTCCATAAATCAATGAAGCTTCTTCTTCTTTCATCAATAATGAATTTACAAGAAATAAAGTCAATAAGGCCGCATGCCGTAAAAATTAAATCGCTCCCACATCTCTGTTCCAAACAATACCCAAAGTCCTTTTGGATGCGCCGTACTCACTTGTTTTTCTTCCATATTATTCATTATTATATTTAGGTTAATTAGATTTTAGTTAAAGATTTTCCTTGATAAAGTTAGTCATTTTAGTATAAAGCTGAACTCTCGTCTTTCCGCCATATATACCGTGGTCTTTATCTGGATAAATTTGCGAATCAAATTGTTTGTTAGCTTGTATTAAAGCTTCCATCATTTGCATAGTATTTTGCACATGTACATTATCATCTGCAGATCCGTGAATTAAAAGAAACTTCCCTTTTAATTTATCAACATGATTTATAGGAGAGTTATTATCATAACCACTTGCGTTCTCTTGAGGAGTCTGCATATATCTTTCGGTATAAACTGAATCATAAAATCTCCAATTAGTAACTGGAGCAACAGCTATAGCCATTTTAAAAACGTCGTTCCCTTGAAAAATACAGTTCGAAGCCATAAATCCACCATAACTCCATCCGAAGATTCCAATTCTCGAAGCATCAACATAAGATATACCAATAACTTTTGCTGCATCAATTTGATCTTCAACTTCGTATTTTCCTAATTGCAATTGTGTTACTTTCTTAAAATCAGCTCCCTTAAATCCTGTTCCTCTAGCATCAACGCAAGCTACAATGTAACCTTGCTGAGTTAGCATTTCGAACCAATAATCATTAGAGTTGTTCCATTGATTTGCCACTTGCTTCAAACATGGTCCTGAATATTGAAACATAAAAACAGGATATTTTTTGGCAGGATCAAAATCTTTAGGTTTTAAGATCCATGCATTCAACTCATTTCCTTTTGCTGTTTTTAATACGAAAAATTCTTTTGTAGCAAGATTGTATGCTTTTAAGCTAGAAGCCAGTGCTTCATTATTCTCTATTACTTGTAATTCTTTTCCAGCTTTTGCATCGTTAAGAGTAAAAGTTGTAGGCTGAGATGCGCTTGAGAATGTATTGATGTAGTATTGAAAATTCGGGCTGAAGGTTGCCTTTATTAGTACCTACGTTTTTAGATAAACGTACTTTGTTTTTTCCGTCAAGAGCAATTCGATAAATATCACGATTGATTGACCCATTTTCTGTAGATTGATAGAAAACCGTTTTTGTTTTCTCATCAAATCCGTAATAAGAAGTTACTTCCCAGTTTCCTTTAGTAACTTGATTTTTAAGCTTTCCTGTTTTATCATATAAATAGATATGATTAAAACCATCTTTTTCGCTAGTCCAAATAAAACTATTATCCTTTAAATATGTTAAGTTATCAGTAACATCAACATAAGCTTTATCTTTTTCATTAAGAACTACTTTTGAAGTTCCTGAAGTACCATCGATAAAC
>NZ_JBXBAV010000021.1:0-10642 GCF_056783245.1 Flavobacterium sp. TC780
CCGCAAAGGCAGAAAGTAGTCTTAACCTTAGCAATACGTAACTGAACGAAGTAAGTGTAAAGTAACATAATGTATTGCTAAGGTTAATACATGCTCCTGTTGTTAGGGACCTTGTCCGGCTTCTATTATTGCAAGATTATATACTTTATTTTCATCAGTAGTGGTACTAGCATAAGTATTAAAAAACTTAGCATCTAAACTGTTTGTATTTGTTTCGGTTGTAGTATAGCCAAATAAACTTGCTGGGATTTCAGGTAATGGTTCTGTTAATTTATTGTGATTAATTAGATCTGTCCATACCTTAGCTATAAAAGGTGTGTTGGTTTCGTTTTTAGGTACTATATTATTGTTGGAATCAATAAACAATTCTTTTTTTAAGCCTCTGTAAACATAATATTTAATAGGAACCCCTACATCAATATGTCTAAGTGGTTTAATAAATACATTTACTTTTGATTCGTTTCCTGTTCCAGTTTGAGGTACAATCAATACCTGGCCACTAGTAACTGCATACGCTTTTTTATCAGTTAGTTGAAACTGAGTTGTAATGTTAAATTTGTTTTCATCAACAGGGCCATACGCTCCTTGCGAATTGACTTGTGCAGTTAATGTTGATTCTGTAAAGAAATAGGATTTAGGTTCATATTCTTTAACTCTATTTTTACCTAAAGCGTTTAGTGTTTCATTTTGTGCACTTTGTGAGCTCAAGCTATAGGTAAAATCAAATGGTTCTATTGGCATGGTGTTAAATATTTACTATTTCTAATTTGACTTCAAGTAGATTATTATTCACATTTATAGTATATGGAAACTTAATATTTGTGTAATCAGGATGATTTCCTAAGGTTTCTATTGGTGTCCCAAAAGTGATCCAATTATCTGGAGGAGTTGATTCTAAAGGCAAATTTTCTCCTGTTTTTTTGTAAAAAACGTCTACGGTACTTTTATCCGTATTTTTTTTAGTAGCTTTTATTTTGAACTTGACTAAATCGGTAGTAAGAACATTTTCCATTAGTAAATGATAATTTTTTTGAACCAATTCTGGACCTACTGTAAGATCTAATTTTGTACCTGGAATAAATGTTGTTCCATCACTCACGCTATTATGTTTTACTATGATTGGTTTGCAGCTAAGTTGCTTGTTGAATCTAATATTATTAGTTCTTACATCATTAGAATCACCATCAAATGGGGCTATGTGTGCTAGTATATATACATTTTTTCTTTTATTTGTTGCTGTAGTTAATCCATTCCACATATTCCATTTTGAAGCTATATCTTTCCATTCTATTGCTATTGTTGTAAAGCCATCAGCTGGAATTATTGGAATTTCTTTAACCGACAAAAGTTTTACATTAGTTTGATCATACCAATTGTTTGGGAACGAAAAGGCAGGATTATGTTCATCTGTAAAAGCAACGAAAACTCTTAAATCACATTCTTTAAAACTTGCTCTATTACCACTATTACGTACTTTAATATAAATTTTTTGATCTTTTGATGTATCAATTGTATTGAAAGGCTGTGTTTCTGAAGGTTCTGTATTGCTAGCATCACTTGATGCTTTTATCCATATGTCTGGACTATTTACAATTTCAGATTCAAGAACGCTTTCTAACACGGTCCCATTTAATCGATCAGCGATTTCCATCTTTGGCTTTTGAAGAGTTGTGGATGTATGCCAGTCTAATGCTAATTGTACAGAGTTTTCAGCATTTACTCTGCCAGCACCTAGATCACTATTTACATTATATCCATAATTTTTCTTAGAATTACTATTTTCAACTGAATATGATGTTGTACCTATTTTGTCAGCCTTTTCTTTTAAAATATGTTTTAATTCAAGAACATTTAAATTAGGATTGGCTTGGAGTAATAATCCTGCTACTCCTGCTACTAAAGGAGATGCAGATGATGTACCTCCAAAACTAGAAGTATAACTACCATAACCGATAGTTTTAATTTCTGTTATTTTTATATCTTTGAGATCTATTTTTTCAATAGTAATTTGATGACTATGCATATTGATTTTCTCAATATGAGCTTTTATTTCTACCTCAAAAGGCGTAGTTGATCCATCATTATGTTTCCCTAAAAAGTAACATTAAACCACCAGTAAATATGCATTTAAGTTTATCATAATCAGTTGCTTGTAGGTTGAATATGTAATTTAATGAATCTTCAGGGTCAATAATGTGATTTATAACAGTAAATACAATTTGGTCGGGTATAATATCATAGTTTGATGGTAGGGTTGCGCTTACTGGAATTTTAGAATCAAATAAATAAGTAGTAGGGCTTATTACTGACTTTATAATAGCATCATATCCAATGTCATTATTTCCTATGTAAAATTTTTGATTAACGTAGCCAAACCCTCTAGGAGTGTTTAAAACCATTCTATTAGAAGTAATTGTACCAGAATTTTTTAATACAGGTATTCTAATGAACGTTCCTACTAAATTATCTGCACTCAGAGTAAAGTACCTGTCTTTAGTAAATGTTACTATATTGTTTGTTGGATTTATGGTTTTTATAATCATGACTTCGTGTTGGTCGCTGGACGGAGTTCCTAATTCTATGCAATTTCCAGAAAATAGTCCATTGACTTTGTCTAGAGTAATTTGATTATACCCGATAACTGATTTGATTTCATATGTATATACTTCACTTTCTGTGCCTATATCACCACAAAATTTATTTGTTGTAGTAAATATTTTACGTTTAATTATTTCAGGGTCGGGTTGTAAATCAAATCTCCCACTTGAAGGAGCGCATATATCTATTTGATCTCCTTTTGAACTATATCCTGAACGAATTTCTTTAGAAGTTGCTATTGTAGAGTCATTTGTTAAGCAAGAAGCGGCAACAATGAAAGGATAATTATAGTTTGATAAAGATTGTACTGACGTAGTATCTTTATCGTCATTTCCAGCGGCAAGACAAATTAGAGTTCCTCTCCCATTTCTACTATATGCGCGAATAGTGTCAAACAAATGCTTTACAGTATTTCGAACGCTTTTCTCTTCTGCACGTGGAGATCTATCCCATAATTTCTTATCGTAAGTTATACTGGAATTTATTACAGCAGCACTTGCTTGTTCTGCTGTAAATATTGAATCAAATTCATATTTAATTAGACCTAATTTTGAATTTTCTAATAATAGACTATTATCTATATTATTTAATGCAATTCTATTATTTTCATAGTAATCCCAATTAATGCCAGAATTAATTAAAAAATTCATTAAATTATTTTTAAAATTAAAAATAGAACTTTCTGGTAAAATGCCTTTAATTGGTAAATTAGCACTATCATTGGCAGCTATTACACCTGCAACTGACGTAGCGTGAGCACTCGGATTTATTGTGTTTAATACATTTATTGCGGGCCTTACAGGACTCGAAGGAATAAAATGCTTAACTTTTTTAATATTTGAATCTTGCAAACCTTCATTAACAGCTTGATAATTAAATCCAAATATATCAGGACTGTTTAACATTCTGTATTCTAAGTCTCCTTCCATAACTCCTATATTGATGGGGTACGTAGAGGTATCTTAGCTATAGCTTGTGGTAATTTAATGATTTTGTGATGCCAATTTCTCATAATGTTTATAATTTATTCAAATAAAAAGGTGTAACCTATATACCTTTGGAGGGTACAGTATGTTTTGTTGTGGAAGTCTGTTGTTTGTTTTTGTGGGTAGAATAATTCTTCATCAAGTATAAAAGAATGTTTCCAACTGGAGTTGAATTGAGGATTTACTTGCGCAGCAAGATATCTTGGCTCATTTAAATTGTAGTTATCTAGATATAAGTTTTTTATGTTATAATCCATAAGCAATACTCGAGAATAATCATTATCATATTTGCTTAAAAAACTATAATTCATTATTTTAGAATCTAATTCTTTAATTTCTAAAGATAATTTTTTATCAAAATCTTTTATTTGTTCTGTCAATTGATTATTACTGGCCAGATTACGCTCATAGATTTCAAACTCATTGTACTTAAGTTTACCAAATTCAAGGTAAGTTGTATTTCTGATAATTTTATTTAAGACTGGATCATTTTCTATTCTAAATACTTTTTTACTTTTTTTTCGATAAGGTAGGATATAACAGTTTTTTTTCCAGTCGTATTGATTGTTATATGGTTGGTCATTTTCGCTGAAAAAATCCGTAATTGTATCCTCACTGCCACAAATTGTAGTTCCTAGGAAACTTATTCGAGTTGTATTTTCTTTAAAGAATTGCTTTAAAGATTTATTCTTGTCAATATTGCAAATAATTGAATTTTCTCCAAGAGGAGATGAACAATGTTCTAATCCGTAAAATTTTATAAAATACATTTTAGGAACGAGATCATCAATATATTCTAGCCCATATGGCATTACTAAAGAATCTATTTGAGCTCTAATTTCAGAGTAAGATAAATTAGATGAATTTTTCAATAATATTAATATTTTATGATGGTCTAATGTCGATACCCTTTTATGTATAGTATTGATTACAGAATCTTCTCTTTGCCTATTATCAATACTGTCTTTTTCCCAAATTTTTATATATTCTGTTTCTGTTTCAACAGTTGTTCCTTTTCTAAATAATTTTAAATTGATTTGAGCAGGATTTTTTTTTATTTTAATAACTTGCGGTTCTTTATTTTTATGATCTACATATATAATTGTGTAGTTGTTCCAGTCGTTGTTTTTAAAATAATAGTACCTGTTTTTTGTATCATATTTAGCTACAATCGCAGGGATCTCAAAGCCTTCAAGAGTTACTTTAGCATCATCAATATTTTTTCCAGTCTCAGCATCTTCTACATATATTTTTATAGTATGGGTTGCTTTTTCCTGAGCTAAGCAGCAAAATGATAATAATGCAAAATAAAGTATTGATAGACGTTTCATAGTAGGTAGATTAAATTTTGGTTAAAAAAAGTTTTACACAAAGTAATATCAATTTACGATCAAATTACTGTATTGAATCAATTGAATAAAAACTTGTTAGTGCTAATTTAGCAACAAAAAGTAATTATATCTTTAATTTTTTACAATTAGTCTCTTGTTAAATTAATCTATGAAATTTGCTGTAAATTTTAAAACAGTAATAAACCAATACCAGAAGAAAGATGCGTCCTAACCAGATTTGTACTTTTTGCCAAAAGGTTAAAACATTCGTAAATTCTGTTGCTCGAACTGTTTTTATTTCTACTTCTTTTACTTGTTGGGATTTCCAAAAGGCGTAGAGTTCCTGTTCTTTTAATTCGCAATCCACGCTAATTTTATTGTTATCAAGACGAACCCTTGGACTTTTTAATGTACGCCCTGGTTCGGCTTGAGTAACATTTTTAAGGACTACTTTTCCATTTTGGCATTCTAATAATGCTTTGAAGGAACTACTGTCTTTTTCTATTTTAAAAATAGTGTCATGTAGGGTTTCTTTGATAGTAATGGTCTTCGTTTTGTCTTCGCTTAGAACCGGTTTCGGGCTACTACACGAAACCAGTACTAAGACAGAAAAAAACAAAAAAACAATGCGGTTTAAATTTTTGCTCATATGATATAGTTGATTTTATAATCTTAAAAATCCTTTAATAGTTTTTATTTCTCTTTTTCTTCGGCATACTTTGTAGCCTTCGCGGCTTCCATTATCATTGGTATTTCCTTCGATAGTATGAATTATGTTCCCAGCTACTTTTTCGACTATTCCGGTGTGTCCTAAGCCTTTTCCTAAATCGAGTATAAAAACGTCTCCTGGCTGAGGTAGGTTTTTTACTAAAAGTGGTCTGGAATTGTATTGATCCAGTACGCCACCAGTTTTTTTTAAAGGATTTTTGGTGGCTATTTGAAGAGCGGCTTTTTGGGTACACCAATAAATAAAAGCCATGCACCAAGAATATCCTTTGGTAAGACCTACGCTTCTTAAATAAATTTCGACTTCTGGACCAGAATTAGTGTTTTTTGGAATTTCCTCCACACCAATTTGGGCAATGGCAATTTCGAGTGTTTTTTGTGCAAGTGTCATATCTGTTTTCCGTTTAATTGTTTGAATTTTTGCAATTCATCGACCAATTGTTGATTTATTAGCATCAATTCTCTATGTTGTATTTCCATATTCTTAATTGTTTCAGTAGCAGCAGTTAGCCGAATTGTAATGTCATCTAGTAATTCCCGATAATACCTAACTGCATTTACAGCATTATCGAGTTCGGCGGCTCTGTCTTCTGCTAATGATTTTCTTTTTGAGAAGAACCAGGTAAGCAATGCAGCAAAAAATGCAGTAAAAGTTGGGTATAAAAATTGTTCCATTCAATGGTTTTTAAAAGAGGGATTAGGTTAGTTATTTGTTTTAAGGAACTGCTTTAGTATTGTTTTTTGAAGAAATTTGGCCTGATTTTTCTATAAGTAATTGCTATAGTTGTTTCCTTTTGAGATTACAAAGGTTAGCCTAAAATAGCTCTTAAAAAAACGAATGCAAGGTGCTTTTACGGTTGTGTTCTGTTGATTTACAGTTGTGTACGGATACTGAACAAGTCAATGTTTTTTCGATTTTAATGATACATCTTTGCAGCAGAAAACTACTAGGAGGATTTATTTTGACTGTTGATTAATTCTTCTATTTTTTTTAACTCAGAAGTGATAGGAGTACATAGAATTTCGTATAAAGTAGTTCTTGAAATAGGATAAACAGGATAAACATATTTACGCCAGACCACTGTAGTAGGAATATCTTCGAGTTTTGTGCTTTTGATACAATTCTTTGATAAGCTTATAGCGTAATAGTTTGTTTTTTTGAATTCCGAGACTTCTGTTGTTTGATATTGACATAATAGTAAAAGATAAGATGAATGATTTATAATTTTTTTTAATAACCAAAGCCATTTGATCCTTTTAATCAACAATGGTTTTACTTCTTTTAATGCCAAGATTGTTGCACTTCATTCTGAAGTGATTCTGCTAAAGACTTTTGTACTAAACAAATTATCAGTCAAAAAAACTTTAATGCAATAAGTCAGCAAACCCCGCATGACGATCCTGTTCCAATGACAATTATGACATGGGAACGACCAGGAAAAAGAATGGTTTTGTGTTATTTATTTAGGCAGAAATGCCTGATTTAGGGTTCCTGCTTTCTTAAAAAGAAAACAGGAACTTTTTTTTATACTTTTTTGTAGTATGAGTTGGGCTACGTAAAATATTCTGTAAGAACTTGTAAGCTTCAGAAAGATTGTAAATTAGCCTTTATATAAAGCTTTAGTATGCTTTTTAAACTTGGGGTTTTTAATTACAATGTTTTCATATTGAATAAAAGCCTGACGTTCCTTATGGGATAAGTCATTTTTAGATCTCCAGTTTCCGTTATTATCTTTAAAAACAGTATGATTATTTACTTCATAACTTTCATGATCTGTAATTGGTTTTATTTTTACGCTCATTTTTATATTGTTTAAAAGTTGTATTTATCTTAAAATAGAGCCATTCCTGAAACAACAGGATTGGCTTAAGGTTGGAAATTATTAATAAAATTCCCAACAGGATTATTGTACTGATATTATTACCCGATTGCATTTGATTATTCTATTGGTTGTTTGGCAAAGAAGTCGAATGAATAGTCACCTAAAAAATTTGCAGATGACATAGATAGCGGAACATTTTTTTTGGAGCCGTCATCTTTAATTAAATTTGCTTCGATATACCAGCTAGAACGTACTGGTTTAAATGCGGCTGCAATAATTTCGACACCATCAGTAAACTCTTCATTATTAAAATCTCTAGTTAATTTTTGCAACTCTAAAACACGAGATCCTTTTAAGTTTCCTTTAGCATCTTTTTTTAAGAGATTAAAAACAATTTTAACCAAGGCAGCAGTTTCTGGACTTGTAGAGAGAGAAGAAATATAATTTTGAACTTTCTCAATTCCTGCACTAACAGTATCATCCCAGCCGTCATTAATGCGATATCCAATTGTAATTTCTTCCTTATTAATAGAGAACGTATGCGACATTTGTTTTTCTTTTAAGCCATACACTTGATTTTTTAAATCCAAAATAGTCTCAAAAAATCGGAACGTTTCAGTCTTGGCATTGCTAATCATTTCTGATGTAGCATATAACTTAAACATAGCTTTTGGAACAGTCTCAGCCACAAGTTTTTTATAAGCTTCTCTGTCTGCATTTTTTTTACCCTCTACAATTGCCAATGCATCTTTTAATTCTTGAGCGGAGTATGTTGTTAGAGCAAATGATTTATTTATATCTGTTGTTACTATGTTCATAATTATAGAGTATTTACTATTTCGTTGTTAAAAGGATCTTCATAAGATGGTTTGAATTTATAGACATCAATAAGTTGGATAACTTCACTAATCTTTGTTTCAATGTTTTTTGAAACAGGACGAGGTTCAGCTTCAGGCTCCGATAGAATGTGTAACCATTGAAACCGTTCTTGGTTAATACAAATTCTTTCGCCAGCGGTAAACATTTTCATTTGTTCAGAGCAAAACTGTAGTGCTAGATATAGTAATGCGATACGATTGGTTATTTGATCATTATTCATAATTTTTTTGTTCTAAAAGGGTTTTTAAATTTTTTAAATCTGATTCTATCAAATTACGTTGGGGGTTGTGCGGGTTATCAATTAACCAAGTTTCTAATTCTTGTATTTTTGCTTCTATTTGAGAAATTGTCATTGTTAATTTAGATTAAAGGTTAGGGATGAGTTTTTTGTGTCATAAATTTTTAAGGAATCTATTGTTGGTGTTGTTGCAATTTCCTGTATTAATATTGATGGTTTTTGATTGAACATTTTATACGTACAGTTGTTGTAGCATCTTTTAAAATCTTCGGTTGTAATCGACTTTTCATAGCGTTGAGTCAACAAGTTAAATTCAGTTTCACATTTCGCATATTCTGCGATGTACCATTTATTAATTTTTGCATTAGCAATGACTTTTTGATATTCACGGGCATCAACAGTCACACTTTCGCACCATCTTACATAAGACCCTAAGAGCATGTTTTCGTAATCCTGAGTACTCATTTGTAGTTTTTGATTTGTTGTAAGCATGATTATCTTGTTTTAAGGTCAAATTGTATAAGACTAAATTTTGTTTTGAACTGCCTGAATTTTTCGTTTTACTCTTCTAAGATCACCTTCAGAATCAGCGAATATGGCCTTTATTGATTTTACGTCAGTCGATACCATTGGCAATACATATTTGTGTTATATCGATGAAACTAACTCCTTTTAATTCTATAAAATGACGACCAATTCGAGAGTTGATTTCTTTATATCCTTTGCGGTTTAGTTTGATCCCTTTATTGATACGTTTTTGATAAATGATCAGTGGCGCAAAGTACAATTCCACAGTGTTCTTCTAATCTGTTGTATAATGTGATAAAGAAATATAATACGGTATCAGGTAATTTGTCAGCTTCGTCTAATATAATAAGAGGGGTTTCTTGAGACTTTAATTTTTTTACAATTTCATTCATCATTTCTACAACAGAAAAACCACTATAATCAACTCCTATTGCTAAAAGTAATTGAGTTAGGAATTCTTTGCGATTCCAGTATTCAGCAACTCAACAGGAACAAGAATTTTTATTGTTTTTTGTATAGATTTCAAAAGACATTGATTTTCCAGAACCTGCATCACCTGTTAAGGCAAAAACGTGAGCATGCTGTTGTGCATCAGTCAATACTTTTGAAATTATTTTAAAATCGGTGGTTTCTACACAAAGCCATTTTTTAGAGAAACAGTTTATTTGGGAGGCTATATTTTTCCACATTACAGCAGATATGGTTTTATGATTGCCATTTATAATTTGTGAAAGTAATGTTGCAGAAATACCATTTAATGAATTGGCTGCTTTATTCGGACTCCCTTTTTGAGCAATGTATACTGATAGTTTCTCTTTAACCTGATTTTTAAATTCTGTTGTCATAAATAGTTTTTTATAGTTTTAGGGGGGTAATCTAGTTGCTTTCTATTCCATTTACATTAAATCATAAATTTTATCAGTATTTGTATTTAAGATAACCTGATCTGTTTTTTGATATTGGAAATGTTTTTCCTTTAATAATGGTATGTTTGGTTATATGCAAGAAATTATCACAGTATCTGAACATAGTTTAGATCGTTTTATCTATAGGTTTATGAAAGATTCATCATGAATTTCGCTTGCTTCTTGGAGTAATAGTACTTTAGCTTTTAGTCTGATTTTTTTAGCATTAAAAGAATTAAAGACATAATTTAGACTCATATCCACAGTTTGCCTGCTTACTCCTAAGTCCTCTGCGATTTTCCTTTTGTGTTTCGGGTGTAGGAGAATATTTTTCATATCTTTGATTTTATAAATGGTTTTTTCTATTTGATGATGCAAATTCGAATAATGTTTCGATTTTAAAAAGGAAATTTCGAATTTTTTTTCGAATAACATGTTACAGAAATGAGTATGGGGGATATAACACTGAAATCAATGAAATAGCTGTAGAATATTTTTCTGATAATAATTCTAAATTCGCAAAAACAATGGGTACTAGCGAAGCTAATATTAGAAATTATCGTAGGTGCTGCCTCCCTAACAACAGGAGCATGTATTAACCTTAGCAATACGTAACTGAATCAGTAAA
>NZ_JBXBAV010000022.1:0-3182 GCF_056783245.1 Flavobacterium sp. TC780
ATGCCACGTATTGCTAAGGTTAATACATGCTCCTGTTGTTAGGGAGGCAGCACCTCGATCTAAATCCGACAGGCGCTCAATTGTTCGGCAAGAATTCAGCCGGTAATTGTGTACAAACAATTTACAGACCATAGTTTTATTCTCTGTAAAACTCACAATGCAGTTCCAAAAGGAACTGCATTGTTTTTAATTATGGAGTATCTTTTTTATAACCATTCAGGTTTTTGATTTCCTTTTAAATAATAGTCAAACCATTGTTCAATTCGATGGGTCAAATCATTTTGATATTTTTTACTCAATAACACATGATTCTCTCCGGGATAAAGCAACATCGTATTTATCTTGCCAAGACGTCGAAGCGCTAAATGGAATTCAATACTCTGATAATAGTGCACCTGCGCATCCTGTTCGCCTGCCCATGATAACAGCGGTGTATTTACTTTGTCAGCATTATAAATCGGTGAATTTCTTAGGTACCCCTGATAATCCTCATACAAAGATTTTCCTATTCTTAGTTGCCCAAATTCATAGTGCCAAAAATTGGGCTTTTCAAAGCTCCACGTTACCCACAGATAACCGCTCACATAATCGGTGATGGCTGCACCCGCCACTGCTGCTGTGAACATATTGGTTTGGGTAATGATGTAATCTGTCTCATACCCACCGTAAGAATGACCTGTAAGACCTACTCGGGTACTATCAATTGCTTCACTGTCAATGATTTTTTTGGTAGCAGAAACCACACAATCTGTTGCAGAAGGTCCCGGATTTCCAATTTCATAAACAATATCAGGTAAAAAAACAAAATAGCCTTTTGAAGTAAAATTGGTAATATTAAACCCTGTAGGATTGTCCAGAGATGGGTTTACATAGTTGTACAACTCTTTGGATTTCTTTTCGTAAACATGTACAATCATCGGGTATTTTTCACCCGTATGATAGTTGGCAGGATAAAATAAAACCCCATTTAAAATGGTGCCTTTGGAATTGGTATAACTGATTAGTTTCGAATATCCCCAATGGAATTTGGAATGCTGTGGATTGCTTTGAAAGAGTATTTTTTCTTTTGAATTTGAGTTCTCTTTAAAGAGTAATCTCGGTGGTAAATCATAATTTTCTTCCCTGTAAAAATAACTGTCGTTTTTCGTAGCGCCTACGAATTGACTAGTGTTCATTTTCTTGTCTAGTAAAGGTTCCAGTCCATTTTTTTTGTCCCAATAGCAATAGCCTGTATGCTCCAGGGCTTCGGTCTTGATCAGTAGCCTCTCATTCCATTGAAATTGCCTTTTGTAAGTGCCGTCATAATTCATTTTTCTGGACTGATCCTTAGTTTGGGAAACAATTCTATAGGTTGTTTTATTTTCCCGCCCACGGGTAAGTCGAATCGCTTTTGAACCATCCAAAGCGATACTCCAGATGTCATACTGGTCATAAATAAAAAGTGTTTTATCTTCAGGTATCCATCCCGGATTTCCAAAAGGACTTACTTCTTCAGGCCGGTCAGACTCATCATCTGCAAAGTTTACTCCGATTTGGTAAGGTTTTTATGCAGACCACTCTCTATCTCATATATCCACCATTGTTTGTCTTTAAAATAGACAAGCTCGTTTTCATATATAGAGACAGCGGTCCATGTCTGACCTCCTAACTGATTTTGCAGCACTAATTTCCGCTTTCCAGTTTGTAGATCCAAAATATAAATATCCAAGAGAGGTTCACGGTTTGCCTGTGGTTCATAGTGCATTGGATTGTAGAGGAAAGCGTATTTTTGATTTCCGCTTAAGAACATTTTCGGAAATTCATTGTCCGTAATACAATTAAACTTATTCTCCATGGGCCACCATAGGGCTACTTTTGCTATTCTGTCCCAATTTTCAATCTGCACTTTGGCAGGATAAAGAAACTTATCCTGCGCATTCCAAATTTGTGTTTGGGCTGTGTCAATAGGAGGCATCATTTTTTGTAATCCAAAGAATATTCTTTTTCCATCTTCAGAAATACTAAGACTAGTAGAAGAGGAGGAAATAATTCCCCGATCTGTTGGAAAATCATCCAGCTCTGTTGGACTCAAAGTATATAACTTACGTTCCGCTATAGTGTAATATCTGATACAGGTACGGATTGTCTTTTCTTTATCGTACAAAGGTTTTTGCAAAAAGGCTACGGATTTCCATTATTTTGCCAGACCACATCAGAATATTCGTAATCCTTGTTTGTACTATCTATAGCAGTAAGGGTTTTATCACGTAAATTCAACAGGGAAATTGTTGTACTGTTTTGCGTTTTGGAGGTGTATATTAGGGCATCAGCTTTTGGATTATACCAATAACGATCAACATCATCTGTAATAATAGATTTGCCATTTGCAAGGTTTTTTAGTTCTAACTGTTTTTTTTCGGCATTTGTTTTTTTAAAGAGGATTACATTTTGAGAATCTGAACATAAATCGTATTTAAGGACTCCTTGAACAATCTCCTGCCCAGAGGTAATCAAGTCAACAATTTTCAATTTTTCCTTTGAACCCATCATTAAAAACCAATGCTCTGCAATAAATTCCCCTTTGCTTGCTCCGGGAAACTATAGGTCTTTGTTTCTTTGCTGTTTTTAACGAACAAAGTATCTGTGCCACTTTGGTAATGAACAGAGAAACTTATCCATTTTCCATTTTCGGAGAGTTTTTCTGTATTAAGATAACTCCATAAAGTATAATCATTTGCGGTGAGTTCTTTTTTAGTTTTTTTTTGGCTAAATGCGGTTGATGAAACCAAAAGTATGATCAATACCAGCAAGAATGTCCTTAATTGGTGTGACCTAGCAATGGAATTATTTATGTCGTATTTTTTCGGATAGGATCTCATTTTAATAACCTGGATTTTGTGGATTTAGATTGGGATTGAGTGTGAGTTCAGATTCCGGTAGCGGTAGAACGCTTTCCGTAGAATTCCAACCTGCTTTGACAGGAGATAATGAAGCATCCAAACGATTTGTTCTTTTTAAATCAAAAAAACGATGTCCCTGTTCCGTGAAAACTCCACTCTTCGCTCTTTTAGGATAGCTTCAAGGATTTCTTGTTTGCTCACAGCTGTAGTTCCTAAAAGTCCAGCCTAGCAGGTGCTGCCTCCCTAACAACAGGAGCATGTATTAACCTTAGCAATACGAAACCGAGTCCAAGTAGTAGTAAA
>NZ_JBXBAV010000023.1:0-1034 GCF_056783245.1 Flavobacterium sp. TC780
CAAACGATCACAAGTATAACTTCAAATGGAAAAGGAGAGTATACGTATTTAAATGAGGAATTAAAACCAGTTATAATTAATGTAATAGGAGATGTAAAAGCAAATATTGCAGATTTATTAGCGGATCAGGCAGTAAAAGATGCCGTTAGCGCAGTTGCAGCCAAGACTGACGGAGTTGTAACTTATGATGCCGTAAATAAAGTTCTTGATTATACCGATAAAGCAGGAATTGCACAAAAGGTTGATTTAGATGCTATTGTTAAAAAGAATCAAACGATCACGAGTATAACTTCAAATGGAAAAGGAGAGTATACGTATTTAAATGAGGAATTAAAACCAGTTACCATTAATGTAATAGGAGATGTAAAAGCAAATATTGCAGACATCTTAGCGGATCAGGCAGTAAAAGATGCCGTTAGCGCAGTTGCAGCCAAGACTGACGGAGTTGTAACTTATGATGCCGTAAATAAAGTTCTTGATTATACCGATAAAGCAGGAATTGCACAAAAGGTTGATTTAGATGCTATTGTTAAAAAGAATCAAACGATCACGAGTATAACTTCAAATGGAAAAGGAGAGTATACGTATTTAAATGAGGAATTAAAACCAGTTATAATTAATGTAATAGGAGATGTAAAAGCAAATATTGCAGATTTATTAGCGGATCAGGCAGTAAAAGATGCGGTTAGCGCAGTTGCAGCCAAGACTGACGGAGTTGTAACTTATGATGCCGTAAATAAAGTTCTTGATTATACCGATAAAGCAGGAATTGCACAAAAGGTTGATTTAGATGCTATTGTTAAAAAGAATCAAACGATCACGAGTATAACTTCAAATGGAAAAGGAGAGTATACGTATTTAAATGAGGAATTAAAACCAGTTATAATTAATGTAATAGGAGATGTAAAAGCAAATATTGCAGATTTATTAGCGGATCAGGCAGTAAAAGATGCGGTTAGCGCAGTTGCAGCCAAGACTGACGGAGTTGTAACTTATGATGCCGTAAATAAAGTTCTTGATTATACCGATAAAGC
>NZ_JBXBAV010000024.1:0-22322 GCF_056783245.1 Flavobacterium sp. TC780
CAGAAGAAGTAGAAGCTTGGAAATGGATGAAAATAGAAGATGTAAAAATAGAATGCGAATACGCGTGCTGAAATTTACACTGTTTCGTTCAAAATAATTTTTGACGAATTTTATCATTTTCTAAAGACTACATAAATTTAAACCAAAACCTACATGAGAGTAACGATATCAAGGAAAGCACATTTTAATGCTGCTCATCGACTGTATAGAAAAGATTGGACTGCAGAGAAAAATGATGCCGTTTTTGGGAAATGTAATAATCCCAATTTTCATGGTATAATTATGATTAACTGCTAGTGTTACTGGAGAAGTTGATCCAGAAACAGGTTTTGTGATAGATGTGAAAATATTGGCAGATATTATATATCAAGAAGTAGAATTGCCATTTGATCATAAGAATCTTAATCTTGATGTGCCGGAATTTCAAGATTTTAATCCAACTGCAGAACATATTGCAGTAGTGATATGGAATAAAATTAGAAAAAAAATAAATCCCGATTTTGATTTAGAAATCGTGTTATATGAAACTGCTCGTAATTTTGTAACCTATAAAGGAGAATAAAATGTCATTAAAAGTAGGAGATATTATCCCGAATTTTACAGCTAAAGATGCTAATGGAGAAGTGTTTGAAAGTAAGAAGTGTATTGGTCGTAAACCTTTGGTTATTTATTTTTATCCTAAAGATAATACGCCAGGCTGTACAACAGAAGCCTGTAGTTTTAGAGATCAATATGAAGACTTTGTAGCTTTAGGAGCTGAAGTAATAGGTATCAGTAGTGATAGTGTTGACTCTCATCAAAAATTTTCTCATAAACACCATTTGCCATTTGTACTTCTTTCAGATGCAGATAAAAGAATAAGAACTCTTTTTGGAGTTCCTTCTGGACTACTTGGCTTATTGCCAGGAAGAGTAACTTATGTTGTTGATAAAAATGGAGTTATAATCCTGAAATATATGATAGTATGGTTGCTGCAAAACATATTCCTAAAGCACTTGAAGCAATTAAAGAATTAGTATCATAAGTTTAAAAATATAATATCATACAAGATTCCTCGAATGAATCTGTATAAAAAAAATAAATAATATAGATGACCCCAAAATTATATCCCTTGCAATTCGAACCAATCTTGAAAGACAGAATTTGGGGAGGAGAAAAATTAAAAACTGTATTAAATAAGCCAATTACGTCTAAGATTACGGGTGAAAGCTGGGAATTATCTACTGTAGAAGGCGATGTAAGCATTGTTGTTAGCGGAAGTTTGAAAGGAAAGACACTTATTGATATAATAGAGGAATTGCCAAATGAAATTTTGGGGACAAGAGTTTACAAACGATTTGGAAAACAATTTCCATTACTTTTTAAATATCTTGATGCTCGCGAAGATCTTCGATACAGGTACATCCTAATGATAAACTAGCAAAAGAACGACATAATTCTTTTGGTAAGACTGAAATGTGGTATATTATGCAGGCTGATGCTGATGCAAGAATTATTGTAGGTTTTAAAGAAAATTCAAGTAAAGAGGAATATCTTGAAAATCTAAATAACAATTCTTTGGTTTCTATTCTTGATGATGTAAAAGTTAAACAAGGAGATGTTTTTTTTCTGGAAACAGGGACAGTTCATGCTATAGGAGCGGGGCTAGTAGTTGCTGAGATTCAACAAACATCAGATATTACCTATCGTTTATATGATTTTGATAGGGTAGACGCGCAGGGAAATAAAAGAGAATTACATGTAGATTTGGCGTTGGATGCTATTAATTATAATAAAGTAGATACGTATAAGAAATATGATAAAGAGTTAAACAAATCTAATAGAGTAGTTGATTGTCCTTATTTTACGACAAATTTTGTTCCTTTAGATGGTCAGGTTGAGGTAAATAAAAATGGCGAGACCTTCACTGTGTATATGTGTATTGAGGGGGTTTTTGATATAGAATATAATGGAGACAGATTAACATATAGAAAAGGAGATACAGTATTAATTCCAGCAGCTATGAAAGAGTTCATTCTCAATGGAAAAGCTTCAATTTTAGAAATTTACATTTCATAGCTACTAATAGAAAGATTATGTGTACTTTTGCAGACGCAAATTAAAATTAAAAAATAAAATGGCAAACGTTAAGAATTTAAAGAAAGACATCAACTACGTTTTAGGAGATATTATTGAAGCAGTTTACTTATTTGAAATTTCTACTACAGGAAAACCAACTACAGAAACTAACGCTTTGATCGATGAGGCTATTGCTGCTTTTGATGCTTTGATCACTAAAGTGAACGCAAAGAACGTAGAAAATAAAAAAGCTCATTTCAAACAAATCAATGTTGAATTGGAAGAAACTGCTAATCAATTGATTGCAAAAATCAACGAATTGTAGCAAAAAAAACGATAAAAAAGTGTAAAATTATTTTGGTAAAACAAAAATCAATCTTACATTTGCACCCGTAATGAGTCGCCAGCGTAGCTCAGTTGGCTAGAGCAGCTGATTTGTAATCAGCAGGTCGTGGGTTCGAGTCCCTCCGCCGGCTCAAAAATAAAACCATCCGATAAGGGTGGTCTTTTATTAGTATTGAAAGTGTGAAGTTATTTTGGTAAAACAAATCAATCTTACATTTACGCCCGTAATGAGTCGCCAGCGTAGCTCAGTTGGCTAGAGCAGCTGATTTGTAATCAGCAGGTCGTGGGTTCGAGTCCCTCCGCCGGCTCAAAATAAAACCATCCGATAAGGGTGGTCTTTTTATTAGTATTGAAAGTGTGAAGTTATTTTGGTAAAACAAATCAATCTTACATTTACGCCCGTAATGAGTCGCCAGCGTAGCTCAGTTGGCTAGAGCAGCTGATTTGTAATCAGCAGGTCGTGGGTTCGAGTCCCTCCGCCGGCTCAAGATAAAACCATCCGATAAGGATGGTTTTTTATTTGTATTAAAATGTAAAATTATTTTGGAAAATTCAAAAAAGCACTTTACATTTGCACCCGTAATGAGTCGCCAGCGTAGCTCAGTTGGCTAGAGCAGCTGATTTGTAATCAGCAGGTCGTGGGTTCGAGTCCCTCCGCCGGCTCAGAGTTAAAACCATCATAGAAATATGATGGTTTTTTGTTTTATATCCAGTTTCTATTGTTATTATCGGATCTAATGCTAAAAGTTGAAAATTATAAAATTAGGTATAGGTATTAGTTCGCTTGTAGAAAAAAGAATTTTGTATTTTTCAACTCTTGAAATTAATGCCTAAAGGTCTTTGTTTTTAATATGGGGTGTAATAGCTAACTGAATTGTCTTTGTGTTTTAAAAAGGCGATAAATGTATTAACTGGGTGTATGATATGTTTAAGTTTCGACTTTTAAATGTGATTAAGTTCTAGTTTCCTGAGTTTCCTGAGAAGGATATGAAATTATAGGATTCGTGGAATGTAATTTGAAAAGTCAAAAAAAATCCTGCTTTAATAAAAGCAGGATTGATATTGTTGTAATGATTGGAGTCTATATTATTGTTGTTTCTTTATTTTAGCAACATACTCAGTAAGTTTTTTTCCATAAAGTGATTGGGCTACTTTAGGAGTCATCGATTTTTGGATTGTGTCCAAGTATTTAATATTGATATCGTATATATCTGATAAAGCAATATAAGGTGCTATTTCGTAATCTTTGTTATTAATTGCAAAGTTTGTAGCGTATAGATACTTTCGTTTGATATTAGACTCTTGTTTTTCGTTAACACTGTCTAGTGTTTTTTGATTGTTGTCTTTCATAGCTTTAAATCTTAACGCAACAAGATCAAGGTTTGAATCATTAAAGCGTGAGCTTATTTTTCGGTAATCTTCATATAATTCTTGGTTTTTTGATCCTGTAATTTTAGCGCTTGAAATGTAAGTGTCTAAATTAGTGTCGATGTTGATGTTACCAGGTTCAGCGAAAAATAATATATTATTGTCTAGTGAGTTACTTACTCCGCGATCTAGAAATAGATAAAGCATTTCTGGTGATTTTAATTCGATGTTAGTTTCGAAAGCAGAATTACCATCGATTTTAATACTATCAATAGCAACTAGTGATGTGTCTACAACTCTTTGTATGTATAAGGTCCCGTTTTTTAATCCTTTAATATTTCCTGTAATATGCAAATTGGTTTTTGATTCGTTTTTGCTACATGAAGCTAAAAGAATAAGGGTAACGAATGCAATAATAGTTTTTTTCATTGTTTATAGATTTTGGTGCAAAATAAAGAAAATAGTTTTAAAAAAAACATTGCTCAACTTTTAATTTATAAAAAAATCTCAATCTATTTCTAAATTGAGATTTCTTTGTTTTTATTTCTTATTATCCTTTTAACCAGGCGTTTCTAAGGGTTTGCTTGGAGTTGTCTGATGCTTTAAAAGTATTTTTTTCTTCGTAAGGAAGTTTAACTGTTCCTTTTAATGTTTGTTCCTTGTCATTGCGTTTTATCTTAACGGTTATGGGGGTGTTTTCTTTCCATGATTGACTTTCAGTTATCATGTCGTATATGTTTATCAATGAATAAGGCTTTTCGTTTATAGATAAAATATAGTCACCTCCTCTTAGATCAAGTGCTTTGAAAAAAGGGTTTAATTCAATTTTGGGAATAACCATAATTTCTTTAGTCTCAGGGGTTATAGTGATGTATGGGATTTGGCCTTTTAAGAAAATTGTTTCAGGAACTTTTTCTACGGCTTTAGTTACCCCAACTTTGCTTAAGTAAAAATCGTAAGGTATTGGAGTTGTTCCAGCAACGTAAGTGTCTAAAAATGCTCCGACTTCAGGATAAGTTAATTGTGTGATTTTAGCAAAGAGCTCGTTGTCGTTAAATGGTTTTGTAACACCATATTCATTTGATAATTTTTGCATTAAGTCTAGGATCCCTCTTTCTCCATTACTTTTTTCTCTAATAATGATATCGATACACATGCCAATAAGTGCTCCTTTTTCATATACATTTAAGTATTGGTCTTTATATGGTTTTTCTAATACATTAGCACTCATTTTTGTAAATGACATCGTGTCATTTAATGCTTTTGCATGTTCTATTTTCTCAGCAATACGGGAGTAAAATTCAGACTCGTCTATTAAACCTTGATTGATCTGGAAAAGGTTTGCGAAATATTCGGTAACGCCTTCGTACATCCATAAATGCTCAGACATTTTTGGTGCGTTATAGTCAAAATATTGAATTTCTTTTGAGTGGATGGTTAATGGAGTTACAATATGAAAGAATTCATGAGAAACTACATCTCTCATTGATTTTATTAATTCATCTTTAGACATCATTTCAGGAAAAACAACAGTTGTTGCTGTAGGATGTTCTAAAGCTCCGAATCCCTGCGCATCATCTGGTCTCATTGTTGATAAATACAATAAAACAGTATATTTTTTAGTTGAATTTATTTTTCCTAAAAAATTTTTCTGAGCAGTCATTATTGTTTTCATCTCAGGAGTGATACTTTCTGCAGTATGTTTTCCTGTTGGAGAATATACCGCTATTTGTATTTCCATTCCGTTTACATCAAATGAGGTGTAATCTGGTTTAGAGTACATAATTGGGTTTTCTACTAAAACAGCATAATTAGACGTTGTAAATACGTCGCTAGTATTGCTTGCATCTTCATCAGTCATTGATGTCGCTCCCCAAAGTGTTGTTGGGTGTGTAACGGTAACTTTGTAAGGAATGTCAAGTTTGTCTTGAAAATAACCTACGAAACCATGCGTGTTTATCATAAAGTTAATACCAGCATCGATATTTGTACCGGCAGGAGAGAAAACATCATCATTACCAAATCCTGTACCTTTTTCAGTGTCGAAAGTGTCGTTGACTAAGTAAGTAATTGTTTTTAATGTTTTAGCATTAGAGATTGACCAGGTGTTATCGTCAGTTTTCTTTATAGGAAGGAGTATTCCTTTTGAATCAAATGCTTTTAAATCTTCAATAAACTTACCGTAATTGTCCTCAGAATATGTGCCAGGAACAGTTTTAGGGATGCTGTAAGTTACTTCATCTGTATTGAACTTAGGGGCTGTAACTGTAACTAGAACTTTGTCTTTCTTTTGTATCGGTAAGATTAATACTGACTCCAATCTCTTGTTTTAGAACTGTATTACTAGTTGAGCTAGCTGTTTTACAACCTATAAATACAGCTACCAATGCTAATGTGACTATTATTTTTTTCATTACTTATGAGTTTGTTTTTACTATTGGTCTTTATAGATTGAAGTAAGTTACAAAAACATTTTAATTTTATTTATAGGTGTAAAAAAAACTCCTGTTTCCAGGAGTTTTATTGTTAGTCCAATTTGTTCTTTATGTAATATTTACCATCCAAATCTTCATCAAAATCATCTATTTTAACTGGTTTTGGCTTAGGTTTGTTAGCAATAGCTTTCTTTTTCCACATTTCAAATTTCTCTGCGGGCATTTTCTTTTTCATAATTTCTAAAACCTCTTTTTCAGCCAATCCAAATTCTTTTTTGATAATTTCAAAAGGATTCTTTTCTTCTAGGGCTAATGTAACAAGTTTTTCTGTTTGTTCCCAGTTCAATTCTTTACGGTTACTCTTTTTCATCACGTGAAAATTAATTCAAATAGGGGTTAATGATTAATAATAGATTGATTTTCAATTTAGATATCAATATTAATGAAAAAAATAATTACTTCGTCGCTTATGGTAGATTTTTTTTGTTGATTTTAATCGTTTTTTGGTAAACGTTGTTTCTGAAACGGAATTTGTAATAAATTCTTCAAATTATTGTGTTCTTCAGGGTTCATATGAGTGTCAACTCCATAGATTATTTTTTCTTTTGGAAGAGTCGTAAATGTTCCGAAAAGACGGTCCCAAATCGAAAAAGATATTCCCGTAGTTGCTATCAGTATAGGGAAGTATATAATGATGGTGTATTTTGTGCATGTTTGGAGAAACAATAAAGTAGCTTAAAAAAGCATCGACTTTATCGGGTAGAGAGATATTTGCATGAGTAAATTGAGTAGATACAACAGATAATGTTTGGTATAGAAAAACCATCCACATGGGGCTTCCTATGATTAAAACGCCAAAAGTTGTGAAAATAAATCGAATTATACTTTCTCCTGGGTGATGCCGATTGCCGCTTGTGGTGTCAATCCAAGTGTCGGTATGGTGAATAAGATGAAAACGCCATAAAAATTTAATTTTATGTTCGATGAAGTGAGCTAAATAGGCTCCGATTAAATCTAATAGCAACAATCCGATAATGGTGTATAGCCATAATGGAATTTCTGGTAACCATTGTAGAATGCCAAAATGGTTTTTAATTGTCCAATCAGCAGTTTTTAATAAAATAAATGCTAAAACAAAATTGATGATAATTGTGGTAAATGTTAAGAAAAAATTGATTCCAGCATGATTCCATTTTTTATAGTTAAACTTAAAAAGAGGGAAAAGTGTTTTCTATGAGCCAAAAAAAAGCTATTCCGCTAACGAGGATTAAACTTCTATGTAAAGAAGGGATAGTATTGAAATAAGAAATAATTTCATCCACACTAAAAGTATTTACTCAAAATTAACGATTTTGATAATACGAAATTAAAATAAATCTTATTTTTTTTGATTTTCAATGTTGTGGTTGAGTTGGGTGTTTATGAATTATGGATTGAACTTTGTTAAAAAAAAGAGAAGGAAATGAAGCAATAAAACCTCTTTTCCTTCTCTTTATATGACATTGTTACTTGTTTAATGTTTGTTTGTAACAAGTAATGTGAGTGGCGTTATGCTTTTTTTATTAAACTAATAATAAATAATAAAACCCATGCGCCACCAACAGCAATTATAATCTGCCAAAGCAAACCGCCTCCACCGATACCTAGCCTTCCTGCAATCCAGCCACCAATAAGTCCGCCAACTATTCCAACAACAATATTGCCAAGAATTCCAAAACCTGCACCTTTCCATATTTGACCTGCAAGCCAACCAGAAATTGCTCCAATAAGTAAGAAATATAAAAATTCCATATTTTAAAAGTTTAAGGGATTAATAATCGATTTAAGAAAAATTAAGCTGCGTCATGATTTTGCAACAATGTTTTATATATAATTCCTGCAACAATTGCTCCTAAAATTGGGGCAACCCAAAATAACCAAACTTGAGATAATGGTTCACCTCCAACGAAAACTGCTTGCGATAAAGATCTAGCAGGGTTTACAGATGTATTTGTGATTGGAATACTTATTAAGTGAATTAGTGTTAGGCCTAGACCAATTGCTACTCCTGCAAATTTTCCATTTGCAAATTTATCTGTAGCGCCAAGGATAATTAATAAGAAAAATAAAGTCAGTACAAATTCAGCTATAAATGCCGATTGTAAAGAGTATCCATCAGGTGAAAAAGCCCCAAACCCATTTGATGCAAATGCTCCAGCTTTGGTATTATCTATCATGAAGCCGGCTTTTCCAGATGCGATTGTGTATAAAGTTCCTGCAGCTGCGATTGCTCCAACGCATTGAGCAATGATGTATGGAACTAGGTCTTTTACAGGGAATCTTCCTCCTGCCCAAAGTCCAAATGATACTGCTGGATTAAAATGACCGCCAGATATATGTCCTACAGCATAAGCCATTGTTAAAACGGTTAATCCAAAAGCTAGAGCCACTCCAGCAAATCCAATTCCTAGATCTGGAATCCCGGCAGCGAAAATAGCGCTTCCACAACCTCCAAATACAAGCCAGAATGTTCCGAAAAATTCTGCAAAAAGTTTTTTCATAATAAAAAGTGTTTAATTAATAAATGTTAAAAAGTATATTGATATGCCCAAAAAATCAAAACAATTTGAAAAGGCATGCGCAATAATAAAACCCATCTAGGTAACCCAAAACTTGCTTTTTTGTTCTGATACATATATACGTGAGTTGGGAAAACTGCAACTAATAACGCAATAATTCCCCATGCCGCAAAATGAGATGTAGCTGAGATTAATAGGAGGGATCCTAATATAATCTCAGCTACACCGCTTAAAATATTTAATAATTTTGGATTTGAAAAATAAGAAGGAATGATCTTTAGATACATTCTAGGATTTCTAAAATGATTTATCCCAGCAATAATATAAAGGGAAGCCATTAAATATATATGCCAAGGTAAATTCATAATAGTTATTTATTACGAATTTAAGAAATAATTAGTAATTGAATGTGTTGTCTTGGATGTTTTTAACAAGTATTATGAATTATTTACTTTTGTTTCTGAAAATTTACATTCATAATAATAATTGCAAGTATGATTAAAATTATTCCAACCCATTGAAGGAATATTACTTTTTCATTTAATAGTACATAGGCCATCATTACAGAAACAGGTAATTCTAAAGCCGATACAATACTTCCTAGTCCAATTCCTGTAAGAGGGAAACCTGCGTTCATAAGCATAGGAGGTATAATTGTACCAAAAAGTGCAAGAATGATACCCCATTTTGTGAAAATTTCGAAGTTAAAAGGTGTTACTTGTGTCGCTATTCCAAATGAAAAGACAATAACTGCTCCTCCTAAAAGCATATATAAACTACGTTGTGCTGACGAAATTTCGGTAGCAACTCGGTTTGCAGTAAACATGGTTGTGGTAAATGATGCAGCTGCCAAACAACCCCACGTAAGACCACGCCAATCTAACTGAATCTCGTTTTGAGTAATATTGGTAGCCAAAACTGTACCTCCTAAAACAATAATTACAGCGATTACTTTTTGTTTAGAAGGAAGTTTTTTCTCTAAAATCATTTCTAGTAAAACTCCCATCCATACCGTTTGCATCAATAAAACAATTCCGATAGAAACTGGAATGTATTTTACAGCTAGGTAATAAAATAAACTAGTCATACCTAATGAAGTTCCAGCAGTCATTAATTGAGCAATGTTTTTTGGAGATGCCTTAACAACTGTATTTTTATGTTTTGCTTTTTGAAAAGCGTTGATGATTAGGATTCCAATGATTCCTAATATAAATTGAGAAGTAGTTACTTCTGCTGTAGTGAATCCTTCATCGTATGCCATTTTTACAAAAGTGGCTAACATGCCATAACTTGTTGCGCCAAATGCTACTAGAAATACTCCTTTTAATACGTTACTTTTTGTCATTTTATATAATTTACTGCTTTTTGTTTTAAAAAATAAAGCCTGCAAAGATAGGCTTTAGTAATTGATTTAAAAAACGCTTTTAGTTTGGATATTATATTTGGAGTATTGTTCTAGTTGTATATTTTATTAAAAATACCTCAAAATGAAGTTATTTTGACTTATTCATAATTAATTAGTATGCTCAATTTTTTAATCGGCATAATTAAATTTCGATTAATTCTTTACATCATTTGATGAATTTTAATAAGATTATTTAAAGTTATGGAAATAGCTTGTGATAAAAATACAAGTAGCTATTTTTTATTCTTTTAAACAAAGAGCCCTGCAAGTTATACTTGCAGGGCTCTTTAATTATTTGGTTTATAGAACCAAAATTTAATTTTATTTAATCATTTCAAAACTTCTTTTTACAAAAGCAGTTAATGCTTCACCTTTTAATAAGTTTTGAGATAATTTGGCTAAATCTAATGCTTGTTTTACTAAATGTTCTTGATGAGATTTATCTTCGGTGTTTAAGATGTTAGTTGCTAACTCAGAATTTGTGTTTACAACCAAGTTGATACATCTCAGGCATATTACCCATTCCGAACATTCCAGAACCACCAGACTGACTCATTTCTTTCATTCTACGCATAAATTCAGGTTGCGTGATGATAAACGGAGCAGCTTGGCTATCCATAGCCTCCAATTGTACACTGTATGCTTTAGGAATGTATGCTTCTAATGAAGTTTTTAAAGCTTCTTTCTCTTCATCAGATAATTTCGAAATCGTGTTTTCTTCTTTCTTGATTAAGTTATCAATATGATCAGAATCCACACGTACAAAAGTTACATCTTTGTTATCACCTTCTATTTTCTGAATTAAATGAGAGATAATAGGAGAATCTAAAAGCAATACTTCGTATCCTTTTTCTTTTGCTGTTTCAATGTATCAGTGTTGAGCATCTTTATTCCCAGCATATAAAACAACCAATTTTCCGTCTTTATCGGTTTGGTTTTCTTTTTATTTTCTCTTTTAATTCTTCAAGAGTAAAGTAAGTATCATCTACAGTTGGATACAAAACAAATGCACCCGCTTTTTCGTGAATTTATCTTCGGAAAGCATTCCGTACTCTAAAACGATTTTAATATCATTCCATTTTGATTCAAAATCTGCACGATTTTCATTAAATAACGCTTTTAATTTATCAGCTATTTACGAGTAATGTAGTTTGATATTTTCTTAACTGCACCATCAGCTTGTAAACCAGAACGAGAAACGTTTAACGGGATGTCTGGTGAATCAATAACACCTTTTAACATTGTTAAAAATTCGGGAACAATTCCTTCTACGTTATCAGTTACATAAACTTGATTTTGGTACAATTGAATTTTGTCTTTCTGAATTTGCATATCCGAACCTAATTTTGGGAAATATAAAATTCCTGTTAGGTTAAACGGATAATCCACATTTAAGTGAATATTAAATAATGGATCTTCGAATTGCATTGGATACAACTCACGGTAGAAGCTTTTGTAATCTTCATCAGATAATTCAGTTGGCTGTTTTGTCCAAGCTGGATTTGGGTTATTGATGATATTGTCAACTTCTATAGTTTCGTTTATATAATCTTCGGGAGCATCTTCTGGCTTAGGAAGTGTTTCTGTTTTTGTTCCGAATTTAATTGGAATAGGCATAAACTTGTTATACTTATTCAATAATTCATAGATTTTAGAATCTTCTAAAAATTCTAAAGAATCCTCAGCAATATGTAAAACGATTTCAGTCCCACGTGTAGTTTTGTCAGTTGGCTCCAAAGTAAACTCTGGACTGCCATCACATGTCCAATGAGCCGCTGGTTCATCCTTGTATGATTTAGTGAAGATTTCTACTTTTTCTGCAACCATAAAAGCAGAGTAAAAACCAAGACCAAAATGACCTATGATTCCTGAATCTTTTGCAGAGTCTTTATATTTGTCCAAAAATTCTTCAGCTCCTGAGAAAGCAACTTGGTTGATGTATTTTTCAACTTCGTCAGCTGTCATCCCAAGACCCTGATCGATGATGTGGATTTTTTTTCCTTCTTTGTCAATTTTAATCTCGATAATTGGATTGCCATATTCTACTTTGGCTTCACCGATACTTATTAGGTGTTTTAATTTTAGAGTAGCATCGGTTCCGTTAGAAATCAACTCACGCAAGAAAATTTCGTGATCGCTGTATAAGAATTTCTTGATTAAGGGAAATATGTTTTCTACTGAAACATTAATTTTACCTGTTGTCATATTTTTTAAAATTTTAAGTTTAACATTATGCATTTCAGATTCTTCAAATAGAATACCAATTCTAAAAGGGGTGACAAATTGTCGTAGGTGTTAATTCTGCAAGAAAAAAAAATAATTTTTAAACAAATTTAATTTTTTTGCATTGTATCTTTGTAGGAGTATTAATTTTAAATTTGCTAAAACGATGAGAAAAATTATTTTAATATGCATAATAGCCGTAACGGTTTTTGCATGCAAATCAGCTTCAACAGCAACTACATCTAATGGGGCTGAACCGCTTTCAACAAAACTTGATAAGTCGACTCAAGTAGCAATTAAAGGGAATTGGATATTAACCAATGTTTCTTATCCGGGTTCAGAGTATATTAAAGTAAATTCATTTGATCTTGCTGACTCTAAGTGTTTTATTGGTAGTACTTGGAATTTCATTTCAAATAATAACAAAGGATCGATGGCTTTAGCATCATCTAGTTGTACTGATTTTTCTTCTCCGATTGTGTGGAGTATTAATAATCAAGGTATGTTTGTGCTTAAGATTCTTGATGCAGGGATAAAAGCAAAAAAAGTAAGAGAGGGATATTTGCTAAAAGTGGGTGGTTTAACTGAAAATTCATTTCAATTAATTGATAATATTAATGTTGGAGGACAAGTTAAGGATGTAACATACCAATTTCAAAGAGCTAATTAATATATAAAAAAAATAAAAAAATATAAACACATGAAAAAGATAACAATTTTAGGTTTGAGTACTTTACTTGTATTGACAAGTTTTTTTACAAGTTGTGACTCAGTAAAAAACGCAAATAATACTCAAAAAGGTGCAGGAATAGGTGTTGCTGCAGGTGCTCTTATTGGAGGTATTTTAGGAAACAATTTAGGAAAAGGTGGTAATGCTGCTTTAGGAGCTGCTATTGGAGCTGCTGTAGGTGGTGGAACTGGTGCTCTTATTGGAAACAAAATGGATAAGCAAGCGAGAGAGATTGATCAAGCTTTACCAGGTGCAGATGTAGAACGTGTAGGAGAAGGAATTCACTTAGTTTTAAATGAAAATGCAGTGCGTTTTGATACTAACAAATCAAGTTTAACTACTCAGGCAAAAGCTAATTTGGATAAATTAGTTCCAGTATTTAATGAGTATGCTGATACTAATATCGAAATTTTTGGATATACTGATAATACAGGTAGAGCAGAATACAACTTGACGCTTTCTGGACAGAGAGCTGCTTCTGTAAAAGCGTATTTAATTTCAAAAGGATTAAATGCAAACAGATTCAAAACTTCAGGTATGGGAATTGTTGATCCAATTGCTACAAATGATACTCCAGAAGGAAGAACGCAAAACCGTCGTGTAGAGTTTGCTATTACAGCAAATGACAAAATGGTAAATGACGCAAAAGCTGGTAAATAAGCATTGTTTCTTAATAAAATAAATGAAGAGCTGTTTCAAAAGAAACAGCTTTTTTTGTATATAATTTAATAACTTTCTATAAGTTAGTTTTGCTAAAGGAACTATCTTTGTATCCTCAATTTTTCAATGCCAACCAATGCTTCAAGTTCAAGATATATCTTTTTCGTATACCGATAAGCCTGTTATAAAAAATGTTTCTTTTACCATAAATAAAGGTGAAAATATTGCTATTATTGGCGAAAGTGGCTGCGGAAAAAGTACTCTTCTTAAATTAATATATGGGTTATATGATTTAAATGAAGGTAAAATTTTTTATAATGAAAAACCTATTCTAGGACCTAAATACAATTTGGTTCCCGGAATGCCTTATATGAAATATCTGGCTCAGGATTTTGATTTATCTCCCTTTGAAACCGTTGCAGAAAATGTAGGGAAGTTTCTTTCGAATGGTTTTGCCAATATGAAAAAACTGCGTGTTCAGGAATTATTAGAAATGGTCGAAATGGAGCAATTTTCTAATGTAAAAGCAAGTCTTTTAAGTGGAGGACAAAAGCAAAGAGTTGCTCTGGTAAGAGTGCTGGCTTTAGAGCCTGAAGTAATTTTATTAGATGAACCTTTTAGCCAAATTGATGCCTTTCGTAAAAATGCTTTACGACGAAATTTGTTTAGATATTTAAAACAAAAAGGGATTACTTGTATTATTGCAACCCATGATAGTACCGATGCTTTGTCATTTGCAGATGAAGCGATTGTAATGCGAAATGGAGAAGTGATTGTTAAAGATAATCCAACAAAAATATATGAAGATCCTGAGACCCGTTATGTTGCGTCACTATTTGGGGAAGTAAATGAAGTTGCCACTCATTTATTAGTTCCTTATGAAGATGAAACTCATAAAACGCTGGTGTATCCACATCAGTTTAAGATGGTAGCAGAGTCTAATTTGCCAGTAAAGATTAGAAGGACTTATTTTAGAGGGAATCACTATTTAATTGAAACAGTTTATAAAAGACAATTGATTTTTTTTGAAAGTGAAATTGATTTGCCTCTTGAGCAGGAAATATTTTTAAGTTTAAATTATCTGTAAATTAGATAATTATTTTTGGCTCTATAAAATAACAAACCCGACAGATTTTAAAAACCTGTCGGGTTCGTTTTATAAATAGTCTTATGAAAATTTAGTTTTTCAAATATTTTTCTAAGAATTGGTCTTGTTCCCAAAGTAAATGTAAAATATTTTCTCTAGCTACATAACCATGAGATTCTTTTGGTAAAATTACCATTCTTGCTGGTCCGCCCAATCCTTTTATAGCTTGGAAATAACGCTCCGTTTGCAAAGTAAAAGTACCTGGATTATTATCAGCTTCACCATGTACTAAAAGTAATGGAGTTTTCATTTTATCAGCATGCATAAAAGGTGACATTGTATTGTAAACATCTGGAACTTCCCAGTAATTACGTTGCTCAGTTTGGAAACCAAAAGGAGTTAAAGTTCTGTTGTAAGCACCACTTCGTGCGATTCCGCAAGCAAAAAGATTAGAATGAGTTAGTAAATTTGCAGTCATAAATGCTCCATATGAATGTCCTCCAATAGCAACTTTCTTTTTGTTTATGTATCCTAAAGCATCTACTGCATTTATAGCAGCCTCAGCATCATCAACAAGTTGTGTTATGAAATTATCATTAGGCTCTGTAGTTCCTTCACCAATAATTGGAAAAGATGCATCATCAAGAACAACATATCCTTTAGTTACCCAATATACAAATGATCCATAATAAGGAAATGTAAATTCATTTGGGTTTTGGCTGCTTTGTCCTGCACTGTTTTTATCTTTGTATTCAGCAGGATATGCCCAAATTAATAATGGTAGTTTTTCTTTTTTAACCTTGTCGTATCCAGCAGGTAAGTATAAAGTTCCAGATAATTGAACACCATCTTTTCTTTTATATTTAATAACCTCTTTGCTTACGTTTTTAATACTTTCAAATGGATTTTTGAAAAAAGTAACTTGAGTTAAGCTATTTTGTTTTTTAATATTTCTGAAATAATAATTAGGATAATCATTTTTGGATTGAATTTGTACCAAAACTTTTCCTGTTTTAAAATCTTCAATGCTTAATATATCTTCTTTTTTATCTTTGAATGAAGAAGTATAAAGGCGTTTTGTTTTTAAAGTTTTAAGATTAAGTTCACTAATAAAAGGGAATTGACCATCTTTAGTAAAACCTTCGCCAAGAAGAAAGGCATTGTCATTTTCTATTGCAAGGACATATCTATTGTATTGGTTTTTCTTATATTCAAAATTACCTGGATTAGAGTAGATATCTTGTGAGTTTCTATCAAAAATCAGTTTAGGTTTTTGAGCAGCATCAGCAGGATTGATTAAATACGTTTTAGTATTACGTGTGTCATACCATTCATCCATAAGAATTGCTACGTTATCATTTCCCCAAATAATTCCACTGTAACGTTGAGGTGTTTTTACTAATGAAGTTGCTTCGGTGTTAAAAGGAGCATTCCAAAGAAATACTTCGTCTCTAAATTCAACTTTATTAGCTGGATTTCCTTCATCTAAAGCTTCTACATAAGAAAGTGTTGCAGGTTTGTCATTTCTCCATGACATTTCTCTCTTTCCTTTGCGTACAGCCATAAAACCTTTAGGCATGATCTCATAAAGAGGGACTTCATTTACCGTTTTTACTTCAGTACCGTTTTTATCATAAACAACTGTCTTTGATGGGAATCTACCTAATGGAACAATATATGAAAATGGTTTTTGGATTGTTGTCAACATTACATAATTTCCATCAGGAGAAATTCTTTCAGAAGAATACATTGCTGCATTTTTAAATAAGGTAGCTGTACCATTAATGTTTACTTTGTAGATTTCAGAAGTAATGATGTTCTCAAAATTAGCCTCATCGTTTTTGTTTTTCAACATGTCAGCATAAGTTCTATTTTGTGATTTAGAACCATCAGCGGTAGAAACAATTGGGCCAGTTGGTAAATCTTTTTTAGCTTCTAATAATGCTGGTCTGTTTTTTGGCAGCATTTTCACTAAAATAGTTTCATTGTCGTTAAACCAGCTAAAAGGAGTTCCTATATTAGCATTTAATGTTGCATCAGTAAGTTTGGTTGCTTTTGCAGTAGGAACATCTATAATCCAAAGCTCAACTCCAATTTTTGTAGTATTAGTAAATAATATCTTCTTATTATTTGGTGACCATGTAGTATAACTAATCTGCGGATCAGCTGGTAAACCTGCTATTTCTATTTCTTTGGTATCGCTAATTTTTCTCAATTTGAGATTTTTTACATAGGTTACTGTGCTAGAAATATTAGTTACAGGGTTGATTCTTAAACCAGCTAAACGAAGTTCTTCCTGATTTAAATCGTCTAATGTTTTATAGGTGTTTCTGTAACTTAACAGCATGTATTCTTTTTTTGTATCCATTGATACAGAAGGGGCTCTCTCGTAATCAGCCAAATCCAAAATTGATTTTGAAGGCTTTTGATACGTTAAGTTTTCTTGGGCAGAGCTACTAAGCCAAGATTTAAAAATAGAAATAAGATAATTTTTAATTTCATAGTTGAAACTTTTATAATTAATGGTTAAAGATTGTTATAATTTGTCTAAAGTAGTTCAAACTTGTTACATTTTGGTAATGAAAAAGTATTGCAATAAAAATTTTTATAAATATAGAGTAAATTTCCTTCAATTTATGGTGTGGCTGTAAAATGAAGTCAATCAGAATGATATATAAAATTGGTAATTACGAAAAAATTACTAAATTGTGTACATGATTTTTAAAAGATGTTTAGATTTGCAATCCAATTTTTTAACGAATAATAAAAAAATATGTATCATTCAAAAATAGCGGGATTAGGATATTATGTCCCTTCAAATGTGGTAACCAATGACGATTTGTCTAAAATAATGGATACCAACGACGAGTGGATACAAGAACGAACAGGGATTGAAGAACGCAGACACATTATAAGAGGAGAAGATACCACAACCTCAATGGGTGTAAAAGCTGCAGAGATAGCTATCCAACGCTCTGGTGTAGCAAAAGAAGATATCGATTTTGTTGTTTTTGCGACATTAAGCCCAGATTATTATTTTCCAGGTCAGGAGTTTTAGTACAGCGTGATTTAGGATTAAAAACTGTTGGAGCATTAGATGTAAGAAATCAGTGTTCAGGTTTTGTATATGCAATTTCTGTAGCCGATCAATATATTAAAACAGGGATGTATAAAAATGTTTTAGTAATTGGTTCAGAGGTGCATTCGACAGGCTTAGATATGACTACCAGAGGAAGAGGAATTCTGTAATTTTTGGTGATGGAGCAGGAGCAGCGGTTTTAAGCAGAGAAGAAGATACTACAAAAGGAATATTATCGACACATTTACATTCAGAAGGCCAACATGCTGAAGAATTATCTCTAACTGGCACAATGAGAATGGAGCGCGTTGGGTAACAGATATATTGGCAGATAATGATCCGAATGATGAAAGTGATTTTCCTATATGAATGGACAATTTGTATTTAAAAATGCAGTAGTGCGTTTTGCAGAAGTAATTAATGAAGGTTTGGTAGCTAATAATTTGCAAGTTTCGGATATTGATATGTTGATTCCTCATCAGGCAAACTTGAGAATTTCTCAATTCATCCAAAAGAAATTTGGTTTGAATGATGATCAAGTATATAACAACATTCAAAAATACGGAAATACAACGGCAGCATCTATTCCGATTGCATTGACAGAAGCTTGGGAACAAGGAAAAATTAAATCTGGAGATACTGTAGTTCTTGCTGCATTTGGTAGCGGATTTACATGGGGAAGTGTAATTATCAAATGGTAATTTAAATCTATAAAAAATTAATCATGTAAGTTATATAAGTTTACTAAGCGAAATGTTTCAAACTTATATTTTCTTAAATGAATTACATGGTGAAAAAATACTTCTAAAAGAAAACCTATTCAGTACTGAATAGGTTTTTTTGTTTATTTTCGATACAACATAATTTTATTGCCAGGCGGAGCAGAGTCAAAGCCTATTGCAATTATATAAGTATAATTAAAAATGGAAAAAAGTCAATTAGAGATTGCGTGTTTTAATCTTGATTCTGTCGAAATCGCTCAGGCAAATGGAGTAAATAGAATTGAGTTATGTGTTAATATGAAAGAGGGAGGGACAACTCCGGGTTTAAGTTTAGTTCAGGCAGCAAGAGATATAGCCACAATAGATCTAAACGTTATCATACGGCCACGCGGGGGAGATTTTGTTTATACAGATGCTGAATTTCAAGAAATGAAAGAAAATATAATCGAATATAAAAACTGCAAAGTTGATGGATTTGTATTTGGAAATCTTAATACTGACGGAAGCGTAAATATAGAGCAAAATAAGGAATTGATTAATTTAGCAAATCCGCTTCCTTGTACATTTCACAGAGCTTTTGATGTTGTTGCCGATGTAAGTAAATCTCTCGAAGATGTAATTAATTGTGGTTTTAAAACAATCTTAACCTCAGGTCAGGAAAAAATGTAGAAGAAGGAATAAATGTCCTTATTGACGTTGTTAAAAAAGCAAATAATAGAGTTGTAATTATGCCTGGTGGAGGACTTCGATCTACGAATATAGGATCACTGAAAGAAAATCTTGGGAATACCTTTTTTCATTCATCTGCAATTACTGATTCTAACGAAACGGCAAGTGCAATAGAAATTATTGCTTTAAAAGCTAAATTGTAATTTTAGAGTGTTATCACAAAAATAGTTTTAGATAATAAATAGATTCAATTTTTTAAATAAAAAAAAGCCCAGAGTGGCATTCTCTGGGCTTTTACTACTAAAATAATTCAAAAATTAAAAAAATCGAATTAGTGTGATAGATTAAAATAATCCTCCGCCACCTTTATTCGTATTGTCTTCTCTTTGCTTGCGTTGTAAACTTTTGTTTTTGCCACCACCAAAGTTGTAGCTAAGACCAAAATAAACAGTTTGACTCTCCCATGTAAATTTTCCTGTTTGAGGATAAGGGTTGTAGAATCGAAAGCGTATTTTCCATAGTATCGAAAATATCGTTAAAACGTAAGCTTAAAGTCATTTTGTTGTCTAGCAAAGTGTAGCGGGTACCAGCATCCATTTTGTACATATCGTGGCTGTTGTTTTGTATTCCATCAACAGGACCTCTGTAAAAACCAAATAATAAGAAACTCAAACGTTTGTTAGCTTTAAAGTTTGCATTAATTCTGGCATTAAAAGAGTTAGCGCTAATTTCTTTGTTTTCTGCAGTTGAGATATTAGTTATTGGATCAATAACAAAAACAATTCCTTGTTGTTTTATGCTTGAAAAATCGATAGACGGTTGAACGTCTAACCATTTTGTAGCTTTGTAGTTTGCAGACATTTCGAATCCATATGCAGTATTGCGGTCGAAATTGGCATAACTCATAATTTGTTTCTGATTTGTTGGGTCACTGTCATCAGGTTTTAACGTACGACTAATTTGATCATTAATACTTCTTACGTAAACACCAGCTGTGAAAGTACTTTTGCCAAAAATTTTAGTATAGTTTATTTCAACAGAATTAGTGAATTGTGGTTTTAATTCTGGATTTCCTAAAGAAGTTACCAATGGAGTCGAAAATTCACGGATCGGTTTTGTTTGTTCTAAACTTGGGCGGTCTACACGACGGCTATAGCTAAATTGAAATGTATTATTATCATTAAGGTTATAGGTTAAATAAGCTGATGGATATAGTGTAATATAATCATCTTTAAATATAGATTGTCCATTATTTAAGTTGGCTTCAACTTTATAACTCTCAAAACGTGCTCCTAATTGGTAACTGAATTTTTTGAATTTTTGACCAAAAGTTACATAAGCAGAATAAATGTCAATATCATACGTGTAATTTGAAAGTCGCTCTGTAGGGCTAATTAGAGGGTTTTCGGTAGAGTAATCATTTGTCGTTCTTGTAATTCTTGCTTCAGCACCAGCTTCAAGCGTTGTTTTTTTGTCTAATGGATTGACATAATCAATATTTAAGGTGCTGTTTTTTCTAACATCTTTTATGTAATCGTTGTAAATAGATGTAGTCGAATTTCCTGTGTTATCAATAGCTTTTCTGTCAAAATAAGCTGTTTGAGGTTGTTTGAAATCATTGTAATTTCCTTCAACATCAAGAGTGTGACCTTCTTTTTTGAAAAGATGCTTGTATGCTATATTATACGTGTTATTAGTGTTTTTACTATCATATTTTGATTTTTCATTAGTGTTTTTAGTACCCATACCATAATCAATATCCGTATTTATATTTGTAAAACCATCAAATGAATTTTGGTTGGTGTATACAGAAATAGTATTGTTGTCATTGATGTAATAATCCATACCAATTTTATAAAGGCGGGAATCATTATCGCTTTTGACATCGATATTTTGAATTAAAGGGGTGTCTAATCTATTAATTAGGCCATCATTAGCATAAAGTCCAAAGTTGCGTCCAGCAGTACCAAAGAAATTTACTTTTCCAACCTTGTAATTCAAGTCTAATGAATTATTGTATTTCGCAGTTTCTCCAAAAGTTATTCCGGCATTGAAATTTCCGTTAAAACCAGTGTTAGCATTTTTATGCAAAACGATATTTATAATTCCAGACATTCCTTCTGGGTTATACTTAGCACTTGGGTTAGTTATTAACTCAATTTTTTTGATTGATGTAGATGGAATTTGTTTAAGTAATTGAGCAGGGTCAATGTTAGATGGTCTTCCGTCAATTAATACACGTACATTAGAGTTTCCACGTAATGATAATTTACCATCCTGATCCACATTTACCGAAGGAATATTATTCATAATATCCGAAGCCGATGCGCCAGCAGTAGTCAGGTCTTTACCAACAGTAATTACTTTTCTATCGATTTTTTGTTCAATAGTCGAGCGTTCGCTAACAATGTTAACACCTTTAAGTTGAGTAGCTTCTTCTTCAAGAGTAACTTTAAAGGTGTATTCTTTTTTGGATTCATTAAAGAAAAGATTGGCTTTGTATGATTTAAATCCGATGTATTGTATTTCTAAAATGTAGTTCTTTAAAGGAATATTTTTTAAATTAAAATCTCCTTTATCATCAGTAACTCCACTTGCAATTGTTTTTCCTTCTTCTTTTACGGCAATGGTAGCATAAGAGATTGGGGAATTAGTGGCTCTCTCGAGTACTTTTCCAGAAATACTTCCAGAATTTTGAGCTTGTACCGATGTTATTACTCCGATAAGCAATAACATGATAATTTTAAGTTTCATAGGATTTGATTTTGTTAGAATTGATTAATTAATTTTTGATTGATGATATCCTTTAAATACAAGTTGATTATTCTTGTTTGAAATTTATTTAAAGTTTCTATTAAGACTATTCTTTTGATTTTATGTTACAGAATTTGTGAAAAATAATAATTGTTTTTAAAATAGGTGCTGCCTCCCTGCAACAGGAGCATGTATTAACCTTAGCAATACGTAATCCAACCAAGGCTAA